>QNDZ01000024.1 GCA_003646055.1 bacterium | reverse complement strand
TCAGGTGCAAGTTTTGCCATCTCCAGAAAATTGAGAGAGGTTCCCTTTATCTTCATACTTCTCTTTGGTATATGGGATATTACCTATTATCTCTTTCTGAAGTTACTGATAAACTGGCCCTCAGGTCTGGTGGAGTATGATATTCTTTTCCTCATACCCATTCCATGGATTGCACCAGTATATGCACCGGTTATGGTCTCTTCCATCTTCATCATTGGAGCGATATTCTACCTTTATAAAGGGCTCACATTTTCAAGTCTTCAACTTTACCTCTTTCTTCTCTCTGTATTTATCCTGTTGCTTTCCTTCATATTCATCCCTGTTAAGATACTCTTAACATCAGGAATTCATGGGTTCAGTTCTTACGCTGGTGGTGGGTTTAACCTGCTGATTTTCAGTATAGGTATAATCCTGCTTATAATTTCCTTCTTGCCACCTGAAAAATTGCATATATATTAAGAGTATGAGAATCCTTACACTACTTACAGATTTTGGGAACAAAGACCCATATGTGGGTATTATGAAGGGCGTGGTGCTCTCCATGGTGGATACCCACATTGTGGACATTACCCATGAAATTCCCCATGGAGATATCAGACGTGCTGCATTCTTCCTCAAATACTACCCCTTTTACTTCCCTGAAGGAACAGTGCATCTTATTGTTGTTGACCCAACTGTTGGAAGTGAGAGACGGGGAATTGTGAGTCTGTATAAAGGGCACTACTTTGTTGCCCCTGACAATGGGGTTTTAACACCTGTGCTTGGTGAGGTCTATAGGATAGATAGAGAACCAGCATCGCACACATTTCATGGAAGGGATGTGTTTTCACCTGTTGCGGGTGAATTATTACTGGGAGAGCCTCTGGAGAAGATAGGAGAAAGAATATATGACCCTGTCAGGATTAATTTTCCTGTTCCTGTTGTTAATCAGGATAATATCACAGGAGAGGTGATAATCATTGACAGATTTGGAAACCTGATAACAAACATACCCTCTGATAATATAGGAGAAGGCGATTTTGTTGAATACCGGGGATATGAGATACCGATTGTGATGTCATACTCAGATGTTGAACCGGGTAAACCCCTTGCACTGGTCAACAGTTATGGTCTTCTTGAGATAGGAATAAATCAGGGTAGTGCAGAGGCTTTTTTCAAAGGTAAGATAGGTGACAGGATAAAAATAAGGAGGTATCATGGGTGATATATTTGATGAAATGAAGAAGTTTGAGAGGGAGATGGAACTCCTGCTTGAGAGTTTCCTCCATCCAAGACACCCTGTTTCATACCATCACCAGTGGAGCCCATCTGTGAATGTTTTTGAGACAGAGGAAAACCTTGTTGTCCTTATTGAGGCAGCGGGTGTTTCATCAGAGGATATAAAAATCATGCTTGAGGGGAATAACCTTGTGATAAGGGGTATAAGGAGAGACCCCTTCAAGGAGAGCGGTAAAAACTTCTATGTGATGGAGATTGACTTTGGAGCATTTGAAAGGGTGATAAGGCTTCCTGTGGAGGTTGAATACACAGGGGCAAGGGTTGAGACAGAGAACGGATTCTTAAAGGTCTATCTTCCAAAGAAGGTGAAGGTGGAGAGAATTATAGAGGTGGAATAAAAAGGAGGAAAATATGGAGATGGAACTCAGCCTTGAAAAGGAAGAAATAAGGATACCGTCACGAATCCCTGTACTCCCATTGAGGGATGCAGTTGCCTTTCCACATATATTGAATCCCATGGCAATCACACTTCCGAGGAATATAAAACTTGTGGATGATGCCCTGAACAGCGACAAGATAATAGGGCTTGTCTTACAGAAAGGGGAAGAGGAATTTCCTTCACCCGAAAACCTTTACAGGGTGGGAACAGCAGGGGTTATATTCAGGATGTTCAGGCTTCCTGATGGAAGTTTGAGAATCCTTGTGAAGGGGCTTGAAAGGTTCAGGATAAAGGAGTTTGTTTCCAATGACCCGTACTATGTTGCAGAGATTGAGATACTGAAGGAGATTGTGAAGAAGGACATGGAACTTGAGGCACTTGCAAAGGACATTGTGAGGGTGTATCAGGAACTTGTAAACCTCTCCCCGTATCTTCCAGAGGAACTTTCAGCGGTTGTGATGAACATAGAAGACCCTGCACGACTGGCAGACTTCATTGCAACCAACACAAAAATGGAAACAGAACAGAGGCAGGAGATACTTGAGACCCTTGATGTGAAGGAGAGACTGAAAAAGATACTTGCCATCCTTACAAAGGAACTGGATGTTCTGAAACTTGGTGAAGAACTGAGGAACAAGATAAAGAATGAAATGGAAAAGGCACAGAGGGAGTATCTCCTCAGGGAGCAATTGAAGGCAATAAAAAAGGAACTTGGTGAGGAGGATGAGAGAGAGGCAGAGTTTAAGGAACTCTCTGAAAGGATTGAAAAGGCAGGTATGCCGGAGGAGGTTAAGAAGGTTGCCCTGAAGGAACTTGACAGGATGAAGATGATGCCTCCCCAGGCAGCAGAATACACGGTTATAAGAACATACCTTGACTGGCTCATTGAATTGCCCTGGAGTAAAGAAACCGAGGATAACCTTGATATAAAGAGGGCAAAGAGGATACTTGATGCAGACCACTATGACCTGCAGGATGTGAAGGAAAGGATACTTGAATTCCTTGCAGTGAGAAAATTGAAAAAGGATTCAAAAGGTCCAATACTCTGTTTTGTTGGACCTCCTGGTGTTGGGAAGACATCCCTTGGAAGGTCTATTGCAAGGGCACTGGGAAGAAAGTTTATAAGGATGTCCCTTGGTGGTGTGAAGGATGAGGCAGAGATAAGGGGACACAGAAGGACATATGTGGGTGCGTTACCAGGGAGGATAATCCAGAGCATAAGAAGGGCAGGCTCAAAGAACCCTGTGTTCATGCTTGATGAGGTTGACAAGATTGGTATGGATTTCAGAGGAGACCCTGCAAGTGCACTCCTTGAGGTGCTTGACCCTGAGCAGAACAACACCTTCATGGACCACTACCTTGATGTACCCTTTGACCTTTCCCGTGTGATGTTCATCACCACTGCGAATGTTACCCACACCATACCACCTGCACTCCTTGACAGGATGGAGGTTATCAGCATACCTGGATACACAGTGGATGATAAATTGAAAATTGCCAGAAAATACCTGTTGCCAAGGCAGATAAAGGAGAATGGACTTTCCAGGAAAGACCTTGAAATCACTGATGATGCAATAGTCCATATAATCACAAGGTACACGAGGGAGGCGGGTGTCAGAAACCTTGAAAGGGAGATCGGGAAGATTGCAAGGAAGGTTGCAAAAAGGATAACAATGGGTGATAAAGGCCCATTCAGTGTTGATGTGGATGATATAGAGAAATATCTTGGACCAATCAGGTATCCAAAGGAGAAGAGGCTTGAAAAGCCCAGGATTGGTGTGGCAACAGGTCTTGCCTGGACACCATTTGGTGGAGATATTCTCTTTGTTGAGGCAACAAAGATGAAGGGGAAGAGGAATCTTATACTCACAGGTCAACTGGGCGATGTGATGCAGGAATCTGCTCAGGCAGGCCTTTCCTACATAAGGTCAAATGCAAAGAAATTTGGCATAGACCCAGACTTCTTTGATAAATATGATATACATATACACATTCCTGAAGGTGCTATCCCGAAGGATGGACCGTCTGCAGGGATAACTATGTGCGTAGCAGTGGTCTCCGTGCTTTCAGAGAAGCCAGTGAGAACAGACATTGCAATGACAGGGGAGATTACACTCAGGGGAGAGGTGTTGCCAGTGGGTGGAATAAAAGAGAAGGTTCTTGCAGCAAAGATGGCGGGTATAAACCATGTTATTCTTCCCGAAGAGAACAGGAAGGATGTAAAGATGATTCCCGCCAGACAGAGGAAGGGCATGAAATTTCACTATGTGGAGAATGTTGACCAGGCACTAAAACTGGCAATGAAGGTGAAATAAATGAAAAAATGGGGAATAACAGGTGGTGTAATACTTGCAGGGGATAAGGTCATTCCTGATGGTGGGATAGGGATTGAGGGTGAGAGGATTGTCAGGGTGGCCTCCTCCAGTGGAATAAAGAAGGAGTTTGAGGAAACCGTTGATGCTGGAGGGAGACTGATACTTCCAGGGATTGTGAATTTCCACCACCACCTTTACTCCTCACTTGCCCCGGGTATCGGGACAAAATCACCGATGAGGAACTTCAGGGAGATACTTGAGAACCTCTGGTGGAGACTGGACAGGGTGCTTGATGAAGAGACAATCTATTATTCTGCACTGAACGGTATTTTACAGGGTGTAAAATCAGGGGTAACAACAATATTTGACCATCACGCCTCAATGGGATATGTAAAGGGTTCACTATCCATCATTGAGGAGGTTTTAAAAAAGGCAGGAATAAAAGGGGTGCTCTGCTTTGAGACATCAGACAGGGGGAATGTTGAGGAGCATATAGCAGAAAACATTGAATTCTTTGAGAAACATCGGGATGACAGATATATAAGGGGTGTGTTTGGCCTTCATGCAAACTTTACATTGTCCGAAAAAACACTCGATAGAATTTCAAAGGAAAGACCAGAGAAAATGCCAATCCATATACACTGTGGTGAGGACAGAATAGACCTTGAATATGCACTTGAAAAAGGTTACAGTGGGATACTCCATAGGTTGCACTCCCATGGTCTCCTTGATGAAAGAAGTATCCTTGCACACTGCATACATCTTTCTGAAGAGGACTACAGGATTCTTGAAGATGTAAATCCCATTGTTGTCTCAAACCCCCATTCGAATCTGAACAACAGGGTTGGACTGATAAACAGGGATAGAATAAAGGACTTTGTTCTTGGCACTGATGGTTTTGGTTCAAGCGTTGTATTGTCGTTGAAGGCACTTTATCTGTCTGGAAAGGGGAAGGACGAAGACCCATCAGAACTCTACAATATATTCTTCAAAAGGTCTGCACGGATACTGAAGAAATTCTTCCCTGATACAGGTGAAATTAAAGAGGGAAACCTTGCCGATATTGTTGTGTTTGACTATATTCCTGCTTCAATCCCTGAAACACCAGAATCAATCATATATCACCTGATTTTTGGACTCATACCCGAATCCTCATACATCACAATTTCCAATGGAAGGATTATATACATGGAGGGAGAATTCACATTTTTAGATGGAAACGACATGATAAATATAAGAAAAGCAGGCGAAAAACTCAAATCCCTCCTCTCCAGGGACGGGGGATAAATCTATAAATCTATCCTTTATCTAACTGAAAATTAGATGGATAAGGAAAATGTCAAAAAGTCAACCTCCGTCCCCAAAGGGGGTTAGGGTAGGATTTTTAATGCATGAAAAAGGTAGAGGAGGAGTGTCCAGAGTGTTGCTGCAACAATATCCAGTATGATTCCAACCTTCACCATATCCCTGATTTTGATTGCTCCTGTGCCATAAACTATTGCATTTGGTGGTGTTGCAACAGGTAACATGAATGCCATTGATGCAGCAACTGCACCACCAATCATCAGTGTTAGAGGGTTTCTCCCGATGGCCATTCCCAGTGCAAAGAGTATGGGCATAAGCATGTTGGTGGTTGCAGTGTTGGAGGTTATCTCTGTAAGAAAGTCCACCAGAAGAACAACAAAGAACAGGAGAAGAATGAATGGTGCCTTCCCTGCCAAAATTAGATGGCTGGCTATGAATGATGCAGCCCCAGTGTTGTTCAATGCCTTTCCAAGTGCGATACCGCCACCGAACAAAATCAATGTTCCCCACGGTATTTTCTCATTGGTCTTCCAGTCAAGTGTGAATTCCCATTTTTTTATGTTCACAGGAACTACATAAAATAGAAATACGCCAATCATCCCTACCACAGCATCGTTCATCCATGGAATGTGGAGATGTGACTTTATCTGCTTTGAGAATATCCAGAGGAGTGCAGTTATCATGAAGATAACAAGGGTATTTATCTCTCCTTTCTTCATTCTTCCCAGTGTGCCGAGTTTCTCCGTTATGATATTTTTTGATTCACCTGTATCTCTTCCTTTGTACGGAAACACCTTCAATATTATGAAGAATGCTGATGGTAGAAGGATTACAACCACAGGGAGGCCTATTTTTAACCATCCTGCAAATGTTATCTTTACTCCAAGCAATGTATCTGCAAATCCTGCAAGCACAACATTGGGTGGAGTGCCAATCAGTGTGCCTATACCACCTATGGATGCTCCATATGCTATTGAGAGCATCATTGCCTTACCAAAGTTTGTCTCAATCTCATTCATTGATAAGAGGATTGCAAGTGCAATGGGCATCATCATGGCAGTTGTTGCAGTGTTTGAGATAAACATGGAGATAAAGGCAGTGGTAACCATAAAGGCAAATATGAGTTTTCTTCTGGAAAACCCAACTTTACTTATGAAGTTCAAGGCTATCCTTTCGTGAAGTCCCCACTTTTTCATTGCCTCAGCAATGGTGAAGCCTGCAATAAACAGAACTATGAGATAGTGCATGTATGGGGTGAAGGCGTTGAAATATCCTGGCATTGAAGAGGAAGTGGGGCTTGCAATCCTGAAAAGGGGGAAGAAGACAACAGGGATAAGTGCAGTTATTGGTATTGGAAGTGCCTCTGTTATCCAGAATATACCCATCAGCACTGCAATGGCAAGGGTTCTTTTTAATCCCTTTGCCTGAAGATAAACTGCATCAAGCAATGTGGTTCCTTTATTACTGATGGCAATTCCCCTTGTGCCAGATTTTGAAAAGTCCTTTGGTATCTTCACATGAATTTGCCCTGCAGTTTGTAAGAATTCTTCAAGGTTTTCCAGTGTTACCCTTTTAACCCCTGCAGCCTCAACCACCTGTTTCTGGGAGTGTTTCAAAACAACATTGGATGCCTCAACAACCATTCCACTGGTTGGTTTTATTAAGAAAATTATGACGAATCCAAGGACACCTGTGATGAAGCCTGTTAACTTAATCTTCATTTTCCAGATATTTTATGGCCTTTTCAACTGCCTCTTCAGGTGATATGGCCCTTTCAACCTTTTCAAATGGAAGGTCACATTCAATACCAATCACCTTTTTCCCCAATTTTAGTGCAAATGCAATCTCGGTCATGGTTCCATAAGAACCATCAACGGCAATAAGAACATCAGAGGTCTTCACAATGATAACATTCCTCATTTCACCCATTCCTGTAACAATTGGAATGTCAATGTAAGGGTTTGCTTCTGATTTTGAATTCCCTGGAAGGACACCTATCACAAGCCCGTTTTTTTCCTTTGCACCCTTTGATACTGCTTCCATCACTCCACCAAGCCCCCCAGATAAAACAGGGTAACCCCTTTCAGCAATGAGATTTCCCACCTTCCTTGCAGTTTCATAAATATTTTCTGAAACCAGAGAGCCACCTATTACACCAATGATTTTCATCTTACTATAACCAGTTTTTTAATTTTTTTCACACCACCTGTTTTCAGAACATAGTAGTAAACACCATTCCCCAGTTTCCTGCCATACATATCTGTTCCATTCCAATGAATGTAGTTTCTTCCAGCAACACCATTTATGGATTTCTTCCAAACAGGTTTCCCTGTTACACTGAATATTATAAGTTCAACATCCATTGATTTCAATAGATGAAATATGAAGGTTGTTTTTTCTGACATGGGGTTGGGGTAGTTGTATATTCCCCAGACCGTGTTTTCGGGAGCGACAACAAGTCTAAGGAACTTCCTTCCCACATTACCCGCATTATCAAGGGCGTATATATCAATGAATACAGTATCCCCGTTTTCAGATTCAAATGAATAATCAAAGGTGATGAAACCGTTTTTATATGAGCCTGTATAAAATTCAACCCTGTCACCTATATAAAGTGGATGTGAATAGCCATTGAGGGATACCGATACATTCTGGGGTTTTCTTATATCAATGCCGCTTTCATCATGAATTTTAATGGTGAAGGTTCCCTCTTTGGGTATTGGGCTTAATTCCTTCAGTTCATCACCCTCAAAGTTAACTGTAATCACAGGTGGATTTGATTCAACTGGTTCAGCACTTCTCATATATACCGGGATGGTCTTTCTCATTTCCCTGTCACCCAGTATTCCGTATAATCTCACCTTAGCCCACCCGGACTTCACATCAAAGGGAACAGTAAATTTTATAGTATCGGTGTTTTTGAATACACCCCTGAAAAGTTCATCTCCGGATAGGGTGAAGTTTATACTTCCGCCAGCAGGTGATTCGTATGTTGTGTCAATGTCCTTCTCAGTTACAATTAAATAGGCCCTATCCAGTTTTACAGAAAGAATCATGGAATATATCCTGTTTCCAAGCAATGTATCTGGAGCATTAATTGTGGTATCAAAAAATTCTTTGAACAGGATAGTGGCAGGGTCTCCAAAAAACGTATAGGTGGTATCACCATACCTTGTTATTCCAGCCACATAGGCATCACCAGCAGTTGGAGAAGTGGCTATATTCTGTATAATTGTCCTTCCAAGTGCATAGTTTGCACCAGGATAAGTAGCCCTTGTGGCAGCAATGGATATAATTGAACCTCCATCAGGATAAAGGGTGAAATAATCACCAAGTGACCTCTCCCCTGGTCTTTCAAAATACCCTGAATTGCAGGTGGCAAAATAAAAGAAAGGACATTTCCTCCAGTTTGAAAATGAGGAGATATCATCAAGGGTTAATACCTTTTCGTGTGTTAATTGGTAAATATTTCCATGTCCATAGAAAAATCCAATAATTGCACCTGATGAGAGCCTACTCATAAAATCCCTATGTGCAGTGGGTTTCTGGTTTCCTTCAAATGGATAAAGAACCATATAAACCTTCTCGGGTTTCAACCAATCTGGTAAGTATCTACTTGTATTTTCAGCATCCCTTGTATGCAGGAGTTCATTGCTTGAACTACTTGTATATTCATCATCAGCAAGTATCAGGGCTTTTTGCCTCCATAGGCCAGGAGATTTTTCATATTCAATAAGTTTTTCAACCCATTCCTCTGCTTCCTCCTGTGTTGTGGCGGTAACTCTCCCTATGGGGATTTCGGGTCTCGTATCACCGTCAAAATCAACATACCAGACATCGTCCGTTGGATTTCTGCTCAGAAGTGTAAATATCCCAACATCTGCACCATTTGTATGTATTGGGATGATATTTTCTGACCTTTCAAGACCGGTATGGTTTTTATAGTCATATGTCCCCTTCCCCAGTAGAAGTACATAAGAAGGTGGAGGAGACCAGTTCTGGCTCGCATAGAGAAGGAATCTCTTTATTGCACCAGGGTCTGCAACACCGTATGAAAAGTTATCATATACTTCAGAGATATTCACCACCTTTACCTCTGGATTGGAGAATCCTTTAAGGTGTTTGGAGCGCCATTCGGCAAGTTTATTTGCCTGGGTTGTGAACATATCACCTGCAATGCACAACCAATCAGCACCACCATTCCAGAGAGAGACAGGGTTTGCTATTTTTACTTCAAGGGGCTTTAAAAGACTATCACACAGGAATATTCCTTTGCCATTATAATAATAGCCACCTGATGATTCACTGTAAGTTAACTCCTTAGGATTGTAGGGGTCATCAATACCCAGTGCCAGGTTTCTTTTATCTGTTTTTATCACCCTATCGCCTGAATCGGGAAACCAGACCCTTCCATTGTGGATATCAGAGATTGCCCTGGTGTAAATAATTTCAAAGAAATCAAAATATACTTCATCCTTATCTGCATCAACACTGAAAGTCAATGTATTCTCGCCCTGATTAAGACCAGATTCAAAGTCTGTTTCAAGAATCAGTCTTTCTGCATAAAATCCCAGAGGTGACATGCAGGTTATTGTTGTATCAACATCGTTCACCCTTAAAGTAACATGGTGGGTTTGCCCACTGATAATTGTATAGAATCCTGTCCTGAGAGTAAAACGGGTGCCATCAAGCCCGATGATATGAAATTTCTTTTGAATGGTGTTTTCGTCTGATGGAAGGACAATGCATCCCCATGTCCATGCGAGCCCTGAGCGGGAAAAATTTAATGAGTCCTTCTCAAAATGCATTGTATCCTGGAAGGATGTTACTGGCTCCCCATCACCAGAGACGAGTTTATTCATTTTAAGGGGTTCACCGTCAAGCCTAAGCCAATAAACATTTGTATCTGTGAAAGGATTGTAGTAAAACCTCATCAATGTGTCTGTCCAGGGTCTTGGGTTGTAATCAGGGAATCTTTTAAATATGTTTTTCTCGAATCCCTCAAGGGATACACCATAAAAGAGGATATACTCTCCATCATCAAATCTACCATTATGGTTTTCAACATGATAGATTGCTGGAATTTTTTCAGGGAGTTCTTTCAAAGAATCATAGAATGCAAGGTTGAATCTGAACACCCTTCTGTATCCAGACCTTACCTCAATCTTTTCAGGGTCAACCAATTCAGGGTTTATTCCAGCCTCTTCAATAACAGACCTGTCAATCCTGTAAACCCCTTCATCTGTGAATTTAAGCCTTATCCACATTCCTCCTTTTTCTGGCATCGCCTTTGGATGCAGGGATACAATCCTTCCTCTAATTTTGTTGATGAATTTCACCGGTGTTTTGTATCGTTCCCTGAACCAGTTTCCTTTCATTCTTATTTTTATCAATATCTTCTTCCTCACCTCAACATTATTTCCAGTTTTCACAAAAGGATTTATAATAACTCTTCCCTTCTTTACTCTCTTTCCATAAACCTCTATTTTAACTGGTGAGGGTTTATAGTCCACTGTTCTATATTCACCATCTCTATAAACGTTCTTAACAACAGGTGGTGTTATGTTTTCATTGGTCTTCTCAAGCACCTTGTATTCAACATTTCCTCCTCCTTCAGGGAGTCTTACAAAATACACAGCATAGGGTAGTTCAGGATATCCGGGAGGAAGGTCGCACTCCCCATCAGTGAGTTTTATATGTGGAATTCCATTGGTTGTATCAACCGTGTATTCAGCATTATAGAGAAGAATAAGTGAATCAGGTGTGTCCGAAATAACGGTTATAGTGCCAAGGAGAAGTAGTATCATATTTTTTCTGCCTCTTCAATCAGCATAACAGGGATGCCATCCTTAATAGGATATGCGAGTTTACACTTCTCACATATAAGTCTGTCATTTTTCTCATCATACTTAAGGTCACCCTTGCATTTGGGACACGCAAGAATTTTCAAGAGTTCCTTATCTATCATTTCAACCTCCTTATTTCAATACTGCCAGAACCAATCTGGCCTGTTTTAAGGTAAATATAAACCAGTTTTGCATCTGTGCTATCCCTGAATGGAATAATCATAGGGTTGTTCCTGTAGCATGTTGAAACAAGGGAATCATCAACAAAAAGCCCTATTACCCCATTTCCGGGATTCTTTATTCCTATTATGAGGGACGGTCTTCCCCTTGGGTCTGTTCCATAATTTATTCGGGTAATCTCTGGATTATAGAGTGAATCAATGGAATAGGTATATAATGTATCAAGCGGGTCTTTCAATTCACCTTGCTTATTGCTTTCAAGTACATACCACTTCACAGTTCCTTTTTTGAACAGTTTACTGTTCAATGGAATTTCTTCAATGAATTCAAATATGTTTTCTTTTAATTTAACATCCTTTTCACCCCACAGTACAAGCCTCTGTTTTATTCTCTCCATATCACATCCATCACACTCAATCAGAATCTTTGTGATGGGTTTTCTGTATATCCCAATTTCCATACTCCACTTTGCATTCTCATTTTCTGCAGTGATTTTGAAGATCCTGCCGTTCTTAATATACACAAACCCTTTCCCCATCCCCTTAACAGGGTCAAGGAAGAAAAGTACTGCGGGGAATTCGTAAATGAGGGTGTTTCTCCTTTTCTCCTTGAAGACAAACCTCTTCTCACCGCAGACGATCTTGATCTGTTCATAAGGGTTATAACCTGAAACGTCCATTGTACCTTCAGGAGATTTTATACTTCCTTTAATATTCACCTTACCCCTGCCCCTGTAAACGCCTTCAGCATCCATCCTCATAAACCTGTTCTTCATATGCCACCTGAATGTGAAGCCATTTTCAAGGGAGTCTATCAATTGGACAACATTCACCCTTTCGGATGCCCTGATAACCTCACCTGCGGCACAGAAGGACAGTATCAGAATCAGCATAAATGAATTTTAAGTTTGCATAGAAGATTGTCAACAGTATCAGGAAAGGGAAATATTATTGTTGACAATTTAGATGAATTAAATTATATTGGTGGCATGAACATCAAGCAATTTATAAAAGAGACAGAGGCAGAATTCATAGATGTGAAGTATGTTGACCTTCACGGATTTTTGAGGCATGTAACCTTTCCTGTGGAGAGGTTTGACTCCTTTGCAAAGAAGGGGTTCGGGATTGACGGGTCAAGTGTTCCTGGATTTGCAAGTGTTGAATACAGTGATATGAGAGTCATTCCTGACACTTCACGGTTCTTTATAGACCCATTTTCTGATGTTCCTGTTGTTGTAATGTTTGGTGATGTTTATCTTGCAGGGGAGGATAAGCCATTCCCACATTATCCAAGGTATGTGCTTAAAAAGGCGGTATCTGTTTTAAGAGAAAAGGGAATAGGGGATGAACTCCTTGTCCTTCCTGAACTGGAGTTCTATATATTCAGGAATGTGTATTATCAGCATGACAAATTCATATCTTATTATGAGATAGAAACACACGAGGATTTCCTTGCACCAGAGAAGAGTTACCATGGAGATGTTCCATTTGACCCCTACCATGAGTTCAGATTATTTGTCGCTACAATCCTGAAGGAGATAGGCATAAGTGTCAAGTATGCCCATCATGAGGGAGGTAAATTCTCCCAGCATGAGATAGAACTTGATTACTCACCAGCCATTGGGGCAGCTGATAATATATTGCTTTCAAAACTTGTTATTAACAGATCTGCTGTGGAGTTTGACCTGAGAACCACATTCATGCCCAAACCCATTCCCAATGAGGCAGGAAGTGGACTGCATCTTCACATGATGCTTGTAAAGAATGGAGGCTCTGTTTTTTATACATCTAAAAAGAACGAGATTATTTCACAGACTGCCAGATGGTTTATTGGCGGAATTTTGAAACATGCAGGTGCACTTACTGCGTTCACAAATCCAGGAACAAATTCATTCAAGAGACTTTTCACTGGATTTGAGGCACCCAAAAAGATTACATACTCAGAGGCAAACAGGAGTGCTGCGATAAGGATACCTGGATATCAGAAGGGGAAAAATGTCGATATTGAGTACAGGCCACCAGATGCACTGATGAATCCTTATCTTGCTGTATCCGCGATCATAGCAGCAGGGATTGATGGAATTATAAACAGGATTGACCCTGGTGAGCCTGTTAAGGGGAATATAGATGCTATAGCCTCAATCCCTGAACTTCCATCAAGCCTGAAAGAGGCACTTGAATCTCTGGACAGGGACAGAGGCTTCCTTCTCTCTGATGGAATATTTACAGAGGAACTGATAGACAGGTGGATAGAGATAAAAAATCGGGAATACTGGGAGATAAGCACAACTCCATCTGTTGCTGAATTTGAAAAGTATTTTGGCAGATAGAATGGAGATGGACTCCAGGCCTATAAATAACCATAAGAAAAGAAAAAAAATCAGGTGGACACCTGTTTTATACATTATACTTGCCTTTGGTTCTGGTTCATTCATTGGTTTCAATCTATGGATAATCCGTTCATTACCCCAGATAGACATACTGAAAAATTACTATCCTGTGCTGGCAACAAGGCTCTACGACAGGAATGGTGAGCATGTGCGGGACGTGTACCTTGTCAGGAGGATACCCGTACTCCTTGATTCAATCCCTGAAAATCTTCAGAAGGCAGTTATATCCATTGAGGATAAGGCATTTTACAGGCATCATGGGTTGAATTACAAAAGGATTGTAAAGGCAATCATCGTTGACATAATCAAGAGAAAAAAGGTTCAGGGTGCCAGCACAATCACCCAGCAACTCGCAAGGAACATACTTCTATCCCTTGAAAAGTCCTGGATAAGAAAGATATCCGAGATGTATCTTGCCATTGAACTGGAGAGATACTATACAAAGAAGGATAT
>QNDZ01000023.1 GCA_003646055.1 bacterium | reverse complement strand
AAGTTCATTCCACTGCTTGATAAGTGCATCAGATGTATTTATTGAGAAGTCGTCTGGCTTTCCTTGTGGTACCTTCCTCACATTCCTCAATATCCACCTTATCTCTTCAATGGCTTCATCCTTATTTTCAGCGAGTGCAACAATGGTTATACTTCTCCTTGAGCCAAATATCTTCTGGTAGGTTGTGTAGGGAATTACTGCAACATTGTCCATGCTCTGACCGAATATGTTCCCCTTCTTTTCAAGGATGCCAATCACCAAAAACTTATTCCCTGCTATTTTCAGATACTGACCAACAGGATTTTCCTCAGGGAATAGATTCTCTGCAACATCTGTCCCAATCACACATACATTTTTCCTGTACCTGACATCATCCTCACTCAAAAATCGTCCAGTCTCCACATACTGCTGATTTATCTTTGGCAGGATGTGAGTTGTTCCTGTTATCTCTACGGCCTCAACCTTTTTGTTCCCCCTTTTCAATGATACTCTTGAATGCATCTCTGGAGCAATATATTTTATGGTTGTTGAATACTTCTTCAAGGCATTGTATTCAGTGAATGTTATGTCTTTTCTCTTTCTTATCTCCCACCACTTGCGTCTTGCACCCATCACCCAAGGGTACTTCTGGATGTAGATTACATCTGCACCAATGGAGGAAAATGTGTCTGTTACCTTTTTTTGAACACCGATGATTACAGATACAACTGCAATCACCGTGGTTACACCAATGATAATTCCAAGTGTGGTGAGAAATGCCCTTAGTTTATTTATCCTTATTGACTCTACTGCCGCCCTTATTAGTTCTGTAAGAAACCCTCTGTCCATCCTTTATCTCCTTTATTGCCTTGAAGGGACCAATGATAACAGGGTCACCTTCTTTAACACCTTCAAGGATTTCAACATACCTTTCTCCAACCATACCCTTTTTTACAGGTGTAAATACTGCCTTTCCATCCTTCACAATGAATACACCATCCTTTTTTTTGCGACTCACAAGTGCCTGTATGGGAATCCTCAACACATCTGTTTTCTTTTCCACAACAATATCACAGTCCCCTGACATTCCGGGAAAGATGTCCTCTGGTGGGTTGAGTATCTCTATCCTCACAGGGAAGGAGACAGATTCACCTGTGCTCCTGGGCTTTCCAGTGATGTTGTACACTATACCCATGAAAACAGTATCAGGGAATGCATCAATGCTTATCTCCGCTGTATCACTCACATTGACAAGTGGAATTTCACTTTCATCCACATCTGCAACCATATCCATCTGGCGTATGTTGGTTATCGTGAGCAACACAGTTCCAGGATTATTCATTGTTCCTGTGATGACATTCTCCCCCTCCTTCACCTTCACCTGGGTGACAATACCGCTTATGGGGGATTTTATTGTGTACTTGTCAAGCCTATCCTTTGCGGACACCACATCTGATTCAGCCTGTTTCAGTGAGTTCTCCGCAAGCAGGAGTGCAGTTTTTGCATCATCAAATTCCTTCTTTGAGATGAGTCCCTTTTCATAAAGAACCTTTTTTCTCTGAAACTCCTCCTTTTTCTGCTGGTAGTTTGCCTTCTGGGATTCATAGAAACTTTTCGCCTTTTCATAATTTGCCCTTGCCTCAGTATCATCAAGTTTTGCAAGAAGGTCGCCTTCCTTTACAGTATCCCCCTCCTCAACATAGAGTTTTACAAGTTTTCCCATCACATCGGAACTGATATTCACCTCATTGGGGGATTCAACCGTTCCTGGTGCTGAGACAATGTTCTTAACAACCCCTCTCTTCACCTTTTCAACCTGAACCTGAAGTCCTGAAGAGGATGCAAGATTTGCTATGATAAGGATGATTATAATTCCAACGACAACTGTGGTGATTATGATTTTCTTCTTCATATTAAAGCCTCCCTATTACCTTTTTCAACCTGTATATAGACACAATGTAATCCTTCACAGCTGACTCATAGGAGTACTCAGCATTCAAAAGGTCTTCCTCACCCGATAAAAGTTCAATGATTGAAGCCTCACCAAGTTCGTATCTAAGCCTTGAAGCCTCAGAACTCTCCTTTGCAAGTTCTAAGTTTTTTCTGGCAAGTTTTAGCATCTTTTCAGCCTCTTTTAGAGAATAATAGGCATCTTCAACCTCTATATCAATCTGATTTTTCTTCTTTTCCAGTTCAAATTCTGCCATCTGGATCTGGAGTTTTTTTATGATTGTGTTATTCACCCTGTTAAACCCTGTAAACAGCGGAAGGGATAAAGAAAGGGTGAATGAGTAGGAATCACCAGCATCCCATTCATCCTTTGTTTCTGGTATATCTGAACCAGAATAACCATAACTTCCTGAAAAGTTTATGGAAGGAAGGTAGGAGGATAGGTTTGATGCGAGATCAATCCTGAGAGAGACAAGTTTTTCATGCAGAGCCCTTATGTCAGGTCTCTCCCTGTACGCAATGGACTTCAGCGTATCAAGGGGAAGAGCCTTTGTTTCAGGGATCGGGGCAGTGAGTTCAAGGGAGTCAGAGGTATCAATCTTCAGAAGATACTTCAGTGTTAGCAGGGCTTCTCTGTATGCCTTCCTTGCCCTTTCAAGGTCAATCTGTGCCTGATACCATGAAACCTCAGCCTTCAAAAGGTCTGCTTTTGAGGCAGAACCAAGCCTCAACATCTCATCTATCTTCTCCTTATAGTATCCTGTTCTCTTCAGAGCCTTCTTTCTCACATCAAGCAGCCTTTTTGTAACATACGCATCCATGTAATCATTCACTGCTGTAAGCATAAGATTTGAAAGATTGTCAAGATAAGTGTAGTATGTCTCGGAATTTTTGAAGTGTGTATTGACACCATTCAGCCAGTTGTCAATTGAAAGGTTTTGATCAAGATTGAACCTTATAGAGTATGTATCGTATCCCCCTGGATAGGATGTGGTTTTAGAGCCAGAGGAAGATATTGATGGGAAAAGGTTTGAATAACCCATTGAGTATGTTTTTTGCTGAATCTTCATCTGAATGAGATACAGTGATGCATCATAGGATTGTTCCTTCAACCTTGTGAGTGCATCATCAAGGGTTAGAAGGAAGGAGAAGAGTATCAGCCCCATCTTCCTCCTCCTCTCGCAGCAAGAAGGTATCTTATGCCCAGCATCACAATAAAGGTTATCACAGAGACAATGGCAGATTTTTTTCTATCCAGCCCGGCAATCTCTGCGACCCCGAATGCAAGCAGTGTATAAAACCAGATTGTGAAGACATTTACATGGCTCACAATAGAAAGGAGTCTTCTGTTTGTGGGATGGAAAAAGAGGTCAAGCCCTGTTTTCAGTGACATATCCCTGAAACTCATTATGTTTGATGGACCCCTTATGTAAATCCAGATAATGTTAAGGATTGCCTGGATGGACTGGACAAGGGATGCATAGGCTACAAGGTCTAAGGACTTCATAAAACTCCATCTCGCCTTGAAACCAAGGGAGATAGCCCAGAAAACAAAGGATGTAAGCATGAGGAAGAAGAATGAAGCAATAAAGATGGAGATAAGGTTGATCCATCTCAACCTTGATATGAGTTCCCGGTCAACTGTTTTCCCGAACTCCTGCATTCTTTCACTCATGAATCTTGCAAAGATGGGGAAGTTGACAAGGGATGCAATTATTGCAATTACCACCACAACAAGGAAAGGAATCCACCAATCATCCTTTTCCTTTATATGCTTGAACAACCTTCCTGGATTTACGATAGCATCAATCAGGGGCATCTTCACCTCCCTTTTTTATTTATAATATTAACAAAAAATCATTTTATTCGTTACAAAATGACCCCATAAAAAAGGGGTGGCCTTTGCCACCCCCATGATTAACCTTCAGCTTCTTCCAGGGTTATTGCTTCTGTTGGGCAGGAGTCAGCAGCCTCTTCGCAATCACAGAGGTCACAGCCATTTGGATTTATAACGTGTGCCTTGCCATCATCCTGCATGGCAAAGACATCTGGACATATTGCTTCACAAACTGCATCACCAATGCACTTATCAGGGTCAATTTTAGGAATAAGCATACAGCCTCCTTTTTTGGTTTTCAATCTTATATATTAATAAAAGTAGAGGTGTCAAGGGGTTTTTTTCAAAAAATTTTGTTGACAATTCACTATTTTGGGTGGATAGTTATTTATCAAAAAAGGAGGTTATGTATGATGGTCATGCTGATACTCTTTGCCTTAGAAACATGGGTTGATACAATCTTTGTTAAAGTCCCACCAGGAGACAGTGTAATTATTGGAGAGACAGTATACCCATCTGAATTTCAGAAGGTTCCTGAATGGTTTAGAAGGGATTTTGTAAATCAGATGGAGAAACTCGGGAAAGGGCAGGTGGTGATTGATGGATGTGTTCAGGTTGGTATTAAAAGGGATGTTCTTTACTACCTTAAAGGTGATACCCTTTTCTCTGAAACAGGAAAAGGTAAAAAAATGATTGGTACCGGTATTCACTCCTTCAACTTATGGGGAAATGACCTTGTTTATTCCCTTGAGGATGGAAGTGTTTTAAGAAATGAAAAAAAAATCGGGATATTTAAGCCCCCTGTTTTAATTGGTGGTGGAGATGTGCCTGTTCTTATGGATGGTGATGGAATGGTCTATGCAGAGTCTGGATTTCTCATTAAAAGTTTCAAACCCTGTGGAAAGGAAAGTATCCCATATGTTGTTTCAGGGAAGAAGATATATATAAAAAGAGACCATTTTTTTATGAGGTGGGAGGGATTACCTGTTGTCTCCAGAGGTGGTAAGTACAAAAGGGCACTGTTCTGGTGTGATGGACATGGGAGGGTATGGTATAAAGAATGGAACAATGGATGGAGCATCCAGGAGCCTGTGATACCTGATAGCCTTCTTCCGGAAGCAGAGATGGGGCAGGCCTTATTCTTCATAGATGATACAACAATTCTGGTCTCCAGCCCTGATGGTACACTTCAATTCTTCAGAAAAAGAAATAAAGAATGGACTGAATTGAAAAGGATAGATAAGGGATTTTCCTTTGCCACATTTGTCCAGCATAGTGGCCTGCTTTTTGCAGGATTGAAGGATGGAAGGGTTTTGCTTGTTGACAGAGAGTTAAAGAGTGTAAAAATGGTTGATTCTGTTCCCTCCTTTGCCTCTCCAGCTTTTTTCAATGGGAAACTTGTTATAGGTGGAGGGGATGGATACATAAAAGGCCTTAAAACATCAAGGATACCACCACCAGTGAGAATTGCTTCAGGAAAAATCAATGGGGATAACAGGGATGACCTTGTTGCAATAGGCTCTGATGGAAAGGTGAGGATTTTTTTCTCTCCTGATTTCAGGGAGGACAGTACATCCCTCCCTGAGGTTATGGAGTTTGCAACTCCATCCATTGCAGATGTTGATGGTGATGGCCAGAATGAGATTGTGGTCTCAACCCTTTATGGAGATGTTTATGTGTTCAAAAGGAAGGGTGGAAGATTTATCAGTGTTGATACATGGAAGTTTATTCCAATGATGGGTATTGGTGATTTGAAGGCATACTTCAATAAATACCTGCCACCTGGAAGGATGTTTACAAGGGATGACCGAGTGGTTGATGCAATTAAAAAACTGCTGGATAATATTGATGAAAAATACATTGATGAGGTGGCGTTCTGTATAGCACACATGCCTTCTGAGGTTGTAAGGACAATGGTGCATAAAGGAGACATTGATGTGCTTATAAATAATGCAAGGGATATATATGAGGTGGCTAAGAGTTTACCCTATGTTGAGATTGTTGAAAAGGATGGATACACAACCCTTCTTTACGAGGATAAATATGAACTTGCCAGAGAGATTTATTATTATTATGTTGTCCTGCCAAGAATACTATACGAAATTCCATGCAGGGTGAATATATCATACTGGAAACATCCACCTGAATTCTATGGTGTGGATTCACTAAAATGGCTTCAGAAAAGGATTGATATCTATGAAGATGAGGGAGAATTCTGGAGGGATGTCTTTATACATGATTCCCTTTTTGGCAGAACAGTTGTAGATGCAGTTAGGGATGCAAGGACTATAAAAGAAGCAGTGCAGAAACTTCAGAGGTTTCAGTCTGTTGCATACAAGGGGAACAGGATGAGGTTTGGATACAGGACACAGGACATCCAGCCATTGCAGATATATTACAAATCCTATGGTTCCTGTGGTGAACAGTCCATTCTTCAGTGTGCCTTTGCACGAACAGTACTTATACCCAATTATGTTGTTGTTGATAGGGGAGAGGACCATCAGTGGAATCACTTCTGGATGCCTTATGATTATAAAAAGGATGAAATTCATTGTGGAGAGTGGCATCATCAGGATGTGAATGGAAAGATAGAATCCCATCTGGCTAATCCATGGGTTTCATCAGAAGGCATGAAAAAGGATGTTTCTGCAGTGGTGGGATGGAGGGGTGATGATTACCAGTTCCCTGTTACTCAATGTGGATATACAGAGACTGGGGAGGTTAACATTAAAGTAATAGACAAACAGGGAAAACCAGTGGATGGTGCACTTGTAGTATTAAGAAGCCACTGGAACAGAAGGAACACACCAACCATATGGGGTTACACCGATTCAGAAGGAAAGGTCATTTTTCAGGCGGGTTACGAGCCGTATGGATATACCATTGATGTATTATCAAGGTCTGGATTGGGTGGAAAGAAACTCTTCTGGTTGAAGGAGGGTGATACTGTTTCTATTGATATTGAAATAGATGCAGAGGGGCTGGGAAAAGTTGACATTGTTAAGGGGATGGACAGTGTAGCTGTATCGGATGCCAAAACAGTGTTCAGGGGCTTCAATTTTATAACGGGAACTCCATACAGAATATCAAGTAAAACACTGAAAAAACTTGGTTATGCAGGTTCTGGTATAGAGGAACTTCCCGCAGGAAAAGCAGTCTATACTTTGAAAAGGAGAGATGACCATTACTGGATTGTTAACCCTATGAAGAACCTGTACCTAAAGGCAATGGTTTTAATCACGCATGAGAGAGAAAACCAGACACCAGAAATATATGTTGAACCTGAAAAGCTTGAGATTATATCAGGGGATAGTGCTGTGATAAATATCCATGTGAGTGACAATGGTAAGTTGAAAGGGGTTTGTGCTGTGATTGATGGAAGAAGGGTCTGGAGTGCGAAAAGTTCTGGAAGGTTTGTCTTTTATTCAGGTAAAGGTGGACCAATGTTGCCAGGTAGATACAGAATAAAGTTCACTGCAGTGGATATGGCAGGTAATGAAAGTATAAAGTATGTTGAACTTGTTATAAAACCCTCATCTGTGTTCAGGGATCAGATTATTCACCAGGATCCTTCTCCTGATTCTGTTCCCAGAGGGAGCTGGGTATATGGACCTGTAAAGGTAAAGTCCCTTCCGTTCTTGATGGTGATGATAGATTCACCTGATGAGGTTGACCTTGACCTTTATGTGTACAGGGATAAAAACGGTGATGGAAGGGTTGTTTCAAAGGAAAAAATAGCCTCATCAACAGGTCCCACTGATAAGGAGGTTGTGTTTGTTAAAAACCCAGATGATGGTGAGTACTGGATATATGTGAATGGTTGCACTGTACCTGAAAAGACAGCAAGATTCAATCTTTACACCTCGTTTATATTGAATGAAAAAGGGGAGGCTGAATAGCCTCCCCTTGTCCTTTTTCAGGATTTTTTCTACTTGAGTAATGTGAATTTCTTTATCCCGGTAAAGCCTTCTGTTTCCAGTTTCAGGAAGTAAATACCAGAGGGGATTTCTGGAGTTAATGATATGGCACCACTTCCCTTTTCTATCTCCACTGCATTGGTATAGAGTTTTCTTCCTGATACATCATAGATTGTGAAGGCAAAGTTCTTTGTCCTGAATCCTGATAGATGTATATCAACGATACCGTTCAATCCATCAACAATGAAAGTGGAACCTATTTCTCTTTCTGGTATTCCCGTGGTTGAAGAATTCAGTATGTATAATGTTCCGCTGTCAGTTCCAATCACTATTTCTCCGTAACCATCACCATTAACATCACCGATGGCAGGGCTTCCCTGTGGGATGCCATCAAGCTTTACTGACCAGAGGAAGGCACCCGTATAATCATACGCCATTATCAGGCTATCAATAATTCCAAAGACAATATCCTTATCTCCATCACCATCAGCATCAAACATAACAGGTGATGCTGTAACACTGGCCATAGGGATGTTCTGAAGAATGTTTCCAGCATAATCAATAATATATAGGGCGTTTTCAGTTCCTACAGCAATTTCATCATAACTATCCCCATTTATATCATCAATTGCAGCAGTTGTCCTTATTCTACTTCCAAGATTTATTCTCCAGTAAAGGGTGCCATCACCGTGTATTGCATACAGGTATCCATCATCAGAGCCGGTGACGACTTCATACTGGCCGTCCCTGTCAAGATCAGCAATAACAGGTGTAGAGTAGATGGAGTCCCCTGTTGGGTAAGACCATACAAGGGTTGCTATGATGGCGGTTCCCACTTGATGAAGTGCATAGATGGTTCCATTTACAGAGGTGACAATGACCTCTTTAATACCATCTCCATCAACATCTGCAACTGCCGGGGACGTTTTTACAGGTGCAGAATAGTTATTGTAATACCATTTTGTTGAGAAGGAAGAGCCTTTAAGTACCCTTACAGGATAACGCTGACCAGAGGTTACAATTTCAAAATCAGAATCTCCATCTATATTTGCAAGTATAGGTGATGAGTGGGTTGTGGTTATCAATCTAACTTTTTGGAGTTCATTACATTGATTGTCAAGGAAGTAAACCGTATCCCCTGCCTCAAAGGCTATTTCTAAAGTGTCATTTCTATTGTAATCTCCAATTGTTGGGGTGGCATAAATGGGAACAGGAAGGGGTCCGTAAGAGTTTTCAATACTTCCAGTACCATTTAGAACATAAAGATAGCCATTTGTTGAAGTGGCAATAATTTCCTGTTCACCATCACCATCAACATCCCCTATTGCAGGTGATGCAATACTGCCACCAAGGGATATGGTCTGGGAAACACTTCCATAACTATATTGGAAAGCCAGGTCCGAAACCCCTGCTCTGTAATAGAAACCATGATATGTTGGCCAGTGTAATGAAGGATACGCCTGCTGGACATTGATGGTTACATTGCTACCACTATTCAAATTTACAGGGGTTTCATAGGAAATGTTGTAATCTCCCCAGACATAATTATCTGTTGCCACAAAGTCAATTGTGCTGCTGACCCCTGAGCCATTGTCAAAAACCCTCACGTAAAGGGTATCATTTCCCCAGTATGGGTCAAGATAATTAAAGGCATCCGTCATATCAAGTATTATGGGATGGTCGGGGAATGCATAAGTGCCAGAAACCCCTTTAGACCAGTTAAAGTAGTACCTTGCCCATTTGTTTGATCTGTTACCAACATAATAACGGATGTATTCTCTCTTTGTGTGATTAAGATGAATATACAGTTTTACCTTTGGATCATAGCCTATCTTGTCGTCCTGGTAGTATGCATATCCCTGACACATATTACCGTCTTTTATAGCAGCATAGGACATCCAGAAATATCCATTGTCACCCCAGGAAGTTCCCCAGGAGTTAACTATCTTGAAAGCACCAGGGCCGTCATTTGTTGGTTTTGAATCATCAAATCCCACTACGCAAACAGCATGTCCACCTTCATTACTCCCAGTTTTATCACCAGTATCATAAACATAATCACTGCCAAAATTATTATACCAGAAGGGAGTCCATACATATATTCCTATAACTGCGTTGTATCCATTTTGAAGGACTGTCTTGAGCTGGGCTATACCCGCATCTGTTGAAATGTAGATAGAGTAGGTTGCACCTCCTCTGTAAGGCAATGCTGCACCAAAATCAGTCTCGTCTGGCCATGTGTAATAGTCTGCATCATTATAGGGGGTATAAAACAGACTGGCGCATCCAAGGTCGGATAGCAGTTTAAATCCGTCAGAGATACGTGCACCGTTATCTGCTCCTCTGTTTATGATGTTATACATGAATGCTGGACTGAACTGGTATTTTGTGTCAGTAACATCCCATCCGTGTTCAACCCATTCCTGATAGGTCTTGTAATAGTAAGCAGTTGCCCATGCCACACAGGAACCTTGATTTCCCTGATTTCCCACAGGTGGCATATCTGGAGAGTGGTCAACAGATGCCTTTGTAGGTGCGGGAACAATATCCGAAGGCTTTATCCATTCAATCTGTGTGGGATCCTCGGGTAGACAACCCAGCCTGTGTGGGGGATCTGAACTTAAAAGAGCAAAACTCGGAAGCACAATCAAAAATAAAAGTATGTAACGCATAACACCTCCCATTTTTATTTTTTCTGTAAATATTTTAATTTTTAAAGAAGGATTTGTCAATAAGAATGTTGACTTTTTCTAAAAATTTTTTACAATCAGGTAATATTAAATAGCCTGTTGTTCAGGGGAAGACCGGTGAGAATCCGGCACAGCCCCGCTACTGTGTTTGGCTACGAAATCCACAGATTGCCACTGGCGCAATGCCGGGAAGGTGTGGAGAGTAGGATAAGCCATAAGTCAGGATACCCTGGCAGCAGGATGCCTGAACCTCCGAGGGGAGGGTAAGGTTTGAGAGTAAAAACCTTCCTGCCTTCGGGCAGGATTTTTTTTGAAGGAGAGAGATGAAAAAGAACGAAACATTTGCTATTGTTGTGATAATGTCTGCACTGGGTGTGGCAGGAGGTTATCTTTTTGCCTTTATACCCAATGTTGAGGTGATTTCGTCCATCATTTTTATTACGGGTTATCTTGCAGGTTTAACACCTGGAATTCTTACAGGTACAATAGTCTTTCTTCTCTATGGTTTTTTCAACCCATACGGTCCTTCTCCTTTGCCATTCCTTATAATCCAGTGTATGGGTGGCAGTATCATTGGATTGGGAGGATATGTTTTGAGAAGGCATAAATGGGATAATCCCATTCTTTTTATGCTGGCAGGCCTTGTATTGACAATCATTTACGATTTAATCACCAATCTTGGTGGATTTATCCTTTTTCCAACGGGTAAAACACTCATTGCTTATCTGATTGCTGGTGTCCCTTTTGCAGCCATCCACTGCCTTTCAAACCTGATAATATTTGGACTTGTGGTTTATCCTCTAACTCAAAAACTAAAAAGGAGGTTCTCATGATTTTTTTGTTTTTTGCCTTTGAAGGTATATTCATCCCAGGTATCACAATCTATGGGGATAGGTTATTCACGGGTTCGTACAATACAACCATTGTTGACAGCACCCTGATTGATTTAATTGGTTCTCCAGTGAATGCCCTTGATTATGCAGGTGGTGTTGATGTTTACTCTTATGGTGGTCCATATGCACTAACACAGGTTAAGGCATTGGGTGGGAGGTCAGTCCAGACATCTGTTTTTATTAATGGTATTCCTGTTAATGATGTAAAAACAGGGGTTTTTGATATGAGTCTTCTCAATGGAAACATAACAGGGATTGAGGTGTTGAAGGGTGGATTGATTCTTCCCGGTGTGAACAGTACAATGGGAACCGGGATAAACTATGTAAAGAGGCCTGAAAGTAAATTCAGACTGACACTGGGGAGGTATGGTTATTTAGGTGCTGGCGTGGGTTATGAAAAGAACAATGATGGTTTCACCATTGATTTTTCCCAATACAGGGGTTTTCGTTCCAATCAGGATGGTTATTCAGGTGGTTTTGATGTTTTTTTCAAAAATCTCTTCATTACAGGTACATTAAAGAAAACAGGTACCCCAGGGCCTTATCCCGGAAAGACAATCCCACCATCTGGTGATTCAACCGCCTACTCCTTGTATGATAATCAGGAGGACAGGTTTTTAGCCTTCTCCTATCTCACCAGATCTGAAAGATATCAGATGAACATCTATGGGATTTATTCAAGGATACTTCCTTATTCAAAGCGTGTTATTCCTGGTTACGAGTGGGAGTATAGAGATGATTACAGGACATACTCTGTGGGTATTACTGGATTTTACACATACAGCACTGTGAATACAGGTTTCAGTATAAGGATAGACTCTGCCGCCTTTTTCAGGCCTGATACAACATGGGGTACATTAACGTATGCCATTTCAGTTTCTCCATCACTTGAAAAGATGTTTCCAAACCATGCCTTCTTTGGAAGTGGTTTCAACATTGACATTGGTAAAACCACAGGAAGGGTGTGGAGTAGTTATGCTGTTGCAGGATACAGGAAGGGTTTTGAGGTTTATGTTAAGGGTTCAAGGGATTTCAGAAAACCAACCATAAATGAACTTTACTGGCCTCTATTTTCAAATCCTGACCTGAAACCAGAGATTTCAAGGTCTATTGAGACAGGGTTCAGGAATGATATATTTTCCATCACAGGTTATTACAGGGATGTTGTTGATATGATCGGGTATGATGCTGGTTATATACCCGTGAATGTGAATCGTGCATACATTAAGGGTGTAGATTTTGTTCTCAACCATACAATCTCAAACGTAAAGGTTACCCTTACTTATAACTGGGTGAAGGGTGTTGAAAGACTCTGGGCAGTGGTATACTACGATAGTTTAAATAATCCTGTTATGGATACATTCTACATTCCCCTTGAATACACACCTGAAAACAGGGCTTCCATGATGTTATATACCCTTAAAGACCCGAATATATTTGTTGGCGTAAGATACAGGGATTACATGGTGAGGTATGTTAGAAGCATGGGAACATGGATAATATACAATCTTCCTTCCTATCTTGTGCTTGATGCGGGAATTGTAAAAGAACTCGGGGATTTAAAAGTTCGCTTTATCATCACAAATATGCTAAATACAGAGCAGAGGGTGTGGTTTGGTTATACACCTGATTCCTACTATTTAGGTGAACCACGCTCATTCAGGCTGGAGGTGATGGGAAGGATTTAACAGAAGAGACCTGAGTCAGGCCTGAAAGGTCCTTTTAAACCCCATCAGGATGGTGCTGTTTTTCCATACTCAAAGAGGCCACCAGCCTTAAATATGTCAATCTGGACAGGTGAAGGCTTTTTGCAGGAAATGGTGGTTCCATCCTCCTTCAGGATTATCCCCTTTTCAAAGTCCAATTCAATCTGTTCCCCATGTTGAAGCAGCCCTTTCTCTATGTATTCTTCAATACCGGGACATTCAATTATAGGGAATGCTGAATTTATTGCATTCCTCTTGTATATTGCACCAAAGGAAGGGGCAATGATGGCACCAACCTTCAATGCCCTGAAACAGTCAACCGCCTGTTGCCTTGATGAACCTGCACCAAAGTTATGTCCAGCAATAAGTATATCGTTCTCCTTCACAATTTCAGGAAAGTTTTCATATCCTTCAAGATTCCCGAGGGCGTATTTACCCATTTCATTTATATCTGTTATGTGAAGGTAGGCATTGTGGTAAATCTGGTCTGTATCTATATCCTTTATCAGTGTTCCATTTTTATCAGTGAGTAGAAACACCCTTCCCTTTATCTTCATAGGACCTCCTCTGGAGGGGTTATTTTTCCTGTGATTGCAGATGCCGCTGCAACAGCAGGGGAGACGAGGAATGTTTTCCCTTTACCCTGTTTCCCGGGAAAGTTCCTGTTTGATGTATTGAGGCTCACTTCACCCTCTCCAATCATTCCGACATGTCCCTCTGCACACCCTGCACACGAAGGGTTCATTATAACGGCACCTGCCTCAAAGAATTCCTGTAATGTTCCATCAAGCATCAGTTCCCTGTAAACCCTCTTCGTTGCAGGTGCAATCACAAGTATGGTTCCAGGATGCACCTTCTTTCCCTTTATAATCCTGTATGCATCATGAAAGTCCTCAGTTCTTCCATTTGTGCATGAACCTATGTAAACAGCATCAACCTTTTCACCCTTCAACTGGTCAACATCATGGACATTGTGGGGATGTGGAGGAGAAGCAATCTGGGATTTCAAGCCTGTGATGTCAATGGTTTTGACATCACTGTAAACTGCATCTTCATCAGCATAAATCACCTCTAATTCCTTTTTACCTGTGAATTTCTTAACCTCATCTATTGTCCTGTCTGTAAAGGGTATAAATCCTATTATACCTCCCATCTCTGTGACCATAGAGAGGAATGTTATCCTTCCGTAAAGGGGGAGATTCTCAACAGGGTTTCCGTAGAATTCAATGGCCTTACCAAGGGCAAAGTCTGTCTTTATCTCCTTTAAAACCCTTAATACCAGATCCTTTGCACTTACAGGGAATTCATAACTTCCCTTTAATTCAATCTTCACTGTT
>QNDZ01000022.1 GCA_003646055.1 bacterium | reverse complement strand
GGAAATGTGCAAAAATATCCTATTCTGACAAGTGTATAACATGATTATTATCAGTATATTGAAACATATGGGAAAATGTGCGGTTTTATAAATACATGTTTACATGCAACGTCCCCGGTAAAAGCCTCTCTTGACAGGAAATGGTTTGCCTGTATAATGTTAGGCAAACCTAACTTTTAAAGGGAGGTGGGTATGAACGTGTTTTTGAAGGCCTTTTTCTTTTTGCTTTCCTTTACCCTTTTTCATTTTGGTTATGAGTTGACGGGGTTTGGTGTGCTGAAACCCTTTTGTGGAATCAATGAGTCTGTTTTCCAGCACTTGAAAATGGCGTTCTGGGGTTATGGGCTTCTTGCAATATTTGAGTACTGGTATTTGAAGGGTAAAAAAGGGTTTAAGCAGAATGGCTTCTGGTATTCGCGGGTACTTTCAATGGTTGTTGTGCCATGGGTTGTTTTTCTCCTGTGGTACATTGTTCCTGCTGTTTATGGAAGGATAAATTCACTCCTTCCTGAACTGATATGGGCGGTTCTCATCACATATTCATCCGGGCTTGTTGTCTCTACCATTGAGAAGGATATGGAAAGGATTGGATTCAGAAGGGGTGCAGGGGTTTCAATCATAACCATGCTTGTGATTTCTGTCTTTCTCTTCACCATATTCACCTATAAGCTCCCATGGCTTGACATGTTTGAGATACCATGATAGACGTTTTTTAACTAATGGTAATAATGGGTAGATATTCTTTTAAGGGTAACGGTTTCAAGTTTACCGTTGATATGGAAAACTTTTAATAAAACAGTATCAGATTGAGTGTATAATTTATTCATGATGCTCAAGACTTCACTGTAAGTTTTATCTTTCAAAGATATGCCGTTAACTTCGATCAAAAAATCATATATCTTAAGTCCAGAATAGTTTTTGTCCAATCTTGTTACCACTGGAAAGATCTCTTCACCATTACCAGATAAAATCATGAATTGGATTTTTAATGTATCTAAAAGACTTTTATAATATTTAAAACCCCTGTCCGGGATTTTTTCTCCTATCTTAAAGACTATACTTTGGAGAGGAATTAGAGGAGATGTAAAAGTTGTTTTGGTAAATCCAATAAAGGTAAATAAAGGAACATTCTTTGAAGTTTTTTTTCTTATCCCTAAAAAGAGGAAGGGTTTTGCGACAGTTGTGGTATAACCAGGCCTATAAGCATACTCTTTTTTAAGATACCCAGGGGTTGTTAGCTCTGCGTTCCCTGTTGTACTTGAATATCCACTGGAAGAACCAAAGTTGTAATATTGAGTTTTTGAGTCAAAGTTCAATTTATAAGTAGATGGAGGTATCCAACGATAGTAAGTATCTAAGCGTGGCGGCACATAAACTTGTTCTTTAGAAATGGTCCAGAAGAAGTCAACAATCATATTAGCTTTTAGGGAATCGTTTGTAATTTGGTATCCTTTAAATTCTAACATACTTTCAATTATTTTTTTTAATAAAAAGGAAGTGATATTTATACTGGGAGAGTGTGTTAGTTCAGCTGGACTTACAAAAACAACTGGGTTCTGAGGTAAAAAATCTTCTGGATTTAAATTAAAATCAATATAAGGATAAACTCTTAAGAATTTAGGCGCTGGGGCTTTGTTGGTTAGGTTTATATTTGAAGAACACCCAACGATAAATAAAATTGTAACTAAAGTCAGAAGACCACTTTTCCTCATATTTCTATATTAGTAAATATGATTTTAATGTCAAGTTTTTTAATTGTTGATTAAATTCTCATTTCCCTCCATGTTGACAACCGTTGATTTTGGGTTATTTATGTATAAACTGAAATCAGAAAAAAGGAGGAGAACCTATGAAGAGAACCTACCAGCCTCATGTTCTGAGGAGGAGGAGAACTCACGGCTTTAGAAAGAGGATGTCAACAAAGGCAGGAAGGAAGGTCTTAAAGAGGAGAAGGGCAAAGGGAAGGTGGAGAATATCAGTGAGTTGAGGCCAGAGGCGCTCCCTCGCAATGAGAGGCTTCACGGAAGAAAGGCGTATCTTGATGTCCTTAAAAATGGACATGCCCATAGAGGTTTTTTTTTGATATTTACTATATCCCCTCCGATGAGAGAAAATTAGGGATATGGGTTCAAAAAGGGTTTCGTGGAGGGGTTAAGAGAAACAAGGTAAGGAGAAGGATAAGAGAGATTTACAGGAGGAACAAACGGTTTTTAAAAAAGGGAACTTACTTATTTTACATAAAGAAAAAGGCACAGGAAGCAGAGTTCAGGGAACTTCTGGAGGAGTTCATGAAAATCACTCAGGGAGCGGGGTTGTGGCAGGGATGATGGTTTATCTAATCAGGTTTTATCAGAGGTTCATATCTCCGTATCTGCCAGGACAGTGTAGATTCTATCCCACCTGCTCTGAATACTCCCTCCAGGCATTCAGGAAGTATGGGTTTTTTAAGGGTGCCTTCCTGAGCACAAAGAGGATATTAAAATGCAACCCCTTCCATCCGGGAGGGTATGACCCGTTGAGGTGATGGAATGAAGAAGGAACAGATAAATCTTATCATAGGTTATACAGTTCTTATACTGCTCATAGTCCTTTATCAATGGTATATCATGAAGAAGAGGGCCAACCTTCCACCAGAGCAGGCAAAGGGCACTGTGCAGGTGGAGAAGGAGATAAAGCAACCAGTTAAAACAAAAACAGCAGAGATACCTGTTTCCACAATAGAAAAAACTGATACAACAGGTGCAGAACTTGAAGAATTTACCTTTGAAACCCAACTCCTGAAGGTGACATTCCAAAACATCGGTGCTGAAATAAAAGAGGTATATCTCAAACCATACAATGTGTATTTGAGGCCAAAAAAGGGACCTCTCTTCTCATCATCCCTTGTAGTGAAGGGTGAGAGGATTCTTCTCTCAAGGATACCATTCAAAAAGGAGATAAGTGGGAATTCGGTCATTTTTACAGCAAAGGTGGATACACTTGAGATAAAGAGGGTTTATACATTCACTGACAGTGGATACACAATACAGGTTGAGAATTTCCCAAGGTCTGAATATTACCTCTCTGTTTTTATCTTTGATACAGATGAAAAGATACCTGATAAGGCAAGGTATGCAGGTGGTGTTTATTCCCTTGCAGGCAAGGTATATACAGTGAAGACAAAGTCCATGGAGAAGACCGACAGAAGGGTGATCCCTGGTGTTGTGGACTGGGCAGGATACAAGACAAAGTACTTCCTTGCCTCTGTGATACCACCTGATTATGCAGGTGAGGTGAGTGTTGAGAAGGTGGAAGGCTATCCTGCAGTATCTGTCAGGACAGATAAACCCATCAAACTTTTTATAGGTCCACTTGAGTACAAAACACTTGCAGGTGTGAAGAAGGGGCTTGAAAACGCCATATACTTTGGATGGTCATTGATAAGACCCATTGCAAAACTCATATATTTTGTCCTCACCTACATACACAGATTTATAAACAACTATGGTGTGGTGATTATCATCTTCACCATAATAATGGCAATAGTACTCTCTCCTTTGAGTATATTGAGTTTCAGGTCAATGAAGGGGATGAAGGAGATTCAGCCGAAGATACAGGAGATACAGAAGAAGTACAAGAAGGACCCGCAGAGGATGAACGCAGAGATTATGGAACTCTACAGGAAGCATGGTGTTAATCCATTTTCAGGGTGTCTCCCCCTGTTTATCCAGATGCCTGTTTTCTTTGCGCTCTTTGCTGTGCTCAACAGCACCATAGAACTGAAAGGAGCACCCTTTATATTCTGGATTAAAGACCTCTCCTTGAAAGACCCATACTTTGTGCTTCCAATCCTCATGGGCATAACCATGTTCCTCCAGCAGAGGTTCTTCTCACCACAGCAACCAGGTGCCGAGCAGAAGAGCATGACATTTATAATGCCCATTGTGCTTACATTCATATTCTCCTCCCTCCCTTCAGGGCTTGTTCTTTACTGGTTTGTGTATAACCTTTTGAGTATAATACAGCAGATAATCATAAAAAAACAAGCAGAAGGAGGTTGATATGGCTATTCTTGTTGTTGAAGGTAAGGACATGGAAGAGGCAATAAGCAGAGGGCTGGAAAAACTTGGCCTCAACAGGGATGATGCAGAATGGCAGGTTCTTTCTGAGGAAGAAGGAAAGGTGAAGGTTAAAATCTTCAGGAAGGGTGAACCCCAGAGGATAATCAAGGAGGTGGTTGAGGGGTTTATCCAGAAGTTCGGTGCAGAGGGCAGTGCAGAGGTGATTAAGAGGGATGACGGTTCATTTTACGTGAACATCATTACAAAGGATTCTGATGGTGTGCTCATAGGTAAGGGTGGAAAGAACCTTGAAGCACTTCAGCACCTGCTGGCAAGGATGGTCCACAGGCATGACAAGTCCCTTGAGGTTGTGATTGATGTATCCGGTTACAGGGCAAAGAAGGAGCATACCCTGAGGGCCAGGGCACTTGCCTTTGCAGAAGAGGTGAAGAGGACAGGGAGAGAGGTTTTCTTTGAACCCCTCCCCCCATCATTGAGAAGGGTTATCCACCTTGCCCTCCAGGATAAGGAGGGGGTAAGAACCTACACCATTGGTGAAGGGGAACTGAAGAAGGTGGTTATTGCCCCTTCACGTAGATGAAGGACACAATAGCGGCAATCGGCACCCCTGTTGGTGAGGGGGCCATCTCAATAGTAAGGGTAAGTGGCAGAGATGCCATTCCCTGTGTATCGCGTATATTCAGAGGTAAAAAATCCCCTGAAGATATAAGGAAATCAGGCATTCTATACGGGTGGATTTATGAAGGAGAAGAACCTGTGGATGAGGTTCTCCTTTTTGTAATGAGGGCACCCCATACCTACACAGGTGAGGATATGGTTGAAATCTCCACCCACGGTGGGTATATGGCTGCAAGGAAGGTGCTTTCACTTGTTTTGAAATATGGTGCCAGGCTTGCAAAACCAGGTGAGTTCACAATGAGGGCATTTCTCAATGGCAGGATAGACCTTGTAAGGGCTGAAAGTGTTCTTGATGTGATAAGGGCAAAGACAGAGAAGGGGCTTAAAATTGCAGAGCAGACACTCAGGGGAAGTCTCACTGTTTTTATTAATAAAATAAAGGAAAGGATAATAGAACTTGCCTCTCTTCTTGAGGTGAACCTTGATTTCCCTGAAGAGGACATACCACCAACACCCATAGATGAAATAGTTGAAAAAATCAACGGGATAATTGAAGAACTGGAAAACCTGAAAAAGACATACAGGGTATCAAGGGTTTTGAGGGAGGGTGCTATTGTTCCAATTACAGGAAGACCAAATGTCGGGAAGTCGAGCCTTTTCAATCTACTGTTAAGGGAGGAGAAGGCAATAGTGACCTCTGTTCCTGGAACAACAAGGGATGTGCTTGAGGGATGGATAGACCTTGATGGTTATCCAGTAAAACTCCTTGATACTGCAGGCATAAGGAAGTCTGAAGACTTTGTGGAGAGGATTGGGGTTGAGAGGGCCATGGAGAAGACCAGGGAGGCGGATATTGTTCTTCTTGTGCTTGATGCATCAGAGACACTCACAGATGAGGACAGGGAACTCATCAAAGAATTTTCAGATGGTATCATAATCCTGAACAAGATAGACCTTGGAATCAGGATAAAGGACAGGGATATTCTTGAAAAGGGGATAAGGGTTTCAGCACTGACAGGTGAAGGTCTGGATGAACTACACAGTGTGCTTCAGAAGAAACTTGAAGATGCATTCCCTGTTCATTCAGGAGAGGTTTTCCTCACAAGGGAGAGATACATCCATTCAATAGACAGTGCCATTGGGAACATGAAAAAGGCGATTGAAAAACTGAAAGAGACAGGTCTTGAAGAACTTGCATCCTTTGAGTTGAATTCTGCTGCCCAACACCTGAAGGAGATTACAGGAGAGATAACTGATGAGGATGTGCTTGAAAAAATCTTCTCGGAGTACTGTATAGGGAAATGAAGTTATCACTATTTGATTATCACCTTCCAGAGGAGTTAATTGCTCAGAGGCCTGTTCCACGGGGTAAGTCAAGGCTTTTTGTCCTTGATAGAAAAAAGAAGGCATTTCATCACAGGAGGTTTCCTGATATCCTTGAGTACATAAACTCTGGAGACCTTGTGGTTCTCAATAAGACGAGGGTTATTCCAGCAAGGCTATTTGGGAAGAGGAGAACAGGGGGAAAGGTTGAGATTTTTATATTGAGGAAACTGAAGGAGGGAATTTATGAAGTCCTTGCCGGGCCAGGAAGGAAGGCACCTGTTGGTGAGGTGATTACATTTGATGAAGGCCTCAGGTGTGAGATACTCGGGAAAGACCCTGTTTATGGAACCAGGATTGCAAGGTTTTCTGCAGAGGGTGGGGATGTGGAGGAGAAGATTGAGAGAATAGGCAGGATTCCACTTCCGCCTTACATCAGAAGGGACCCAGAGGAGATTGACAGGGAGAGATACCAGACAGTATATGCAGAAGAGAAGGGTGCTGTTGCAGCCCCAACTGCAGGACTACACTTTACAGAGGAAATTTTGAAACAAATTGAAGAAAAAGGTGCCAGATTGGGATACATTGTTCTTCATGCAGGGCTGGGAACATTCAGGCCTGTAAAGGTGGAGGATATAGAGAAACACAGGATGGAACCTGAATACTTCAGGGTGCCAGAGAAAACCGCTGAGATGGTGAATGATACGAAGAAAAGGGGTGGAAAGGTACTGTGTGTTGGGACAACCGTTATAAGGTCACTTGAGAGTGTTGCAGATGATAATGGAATGGTGAGACCATTTGAAGGAGAGACAAACCTGTATATATATCCACCTTACAGATTCAAGGTGTGTGATATGATACTCACCAACTTTCATCTTCCCAAATCAACCCTTTTGATACTTGTTTCTGCCTTTGCGGGCAGGGGACTTGTTCTTGAGGCATATGAAGAGGCAATTAAGGAGAGATACAGATTCTATTCTTATGGTGATGCCATGCTTATTATTTAATCTCCTCCTCTGCAATCTTCACCATTATTCTATCTTTTTTTAGTAATGATAAGACCCTCTTTGTGAACATATGGAGTTTTTCAGGTGGATAAAGTCCAGGTTCAATCTTTTCCTCCACCATCAACCTGGTGAATGCAGCACAGGAAAAACCTGTTGTTCTCTCCATTGCAGAGAATTCATCGTCAGCCCTATCAAGGAGTGTTGCAGTGTATTTTGATTTTTTCTTATTTTTTCTTCCTTCCACCTCAACAATCATGAGAAGCAAGTCTTTTATGTCAGTATTCAGTCTTTCCTTCAAGACACACAGGTTCATCATGTAAGGTGAAATACCCAGGTCTTTGCATATCTCCTTATCAAAAAATCCCATATCCATGAGAAACTTCATCTTCTGTGCATGACCAGGATACCTTATGGTCTTCTCCTCCATGTCAGGAACATCAGTATAAGTGTGGAGAAGAGACCTCAAACCGTCAGTATAAAAGGCCTCAAGCCTGCCTATGCCTTCATAGTACATCTTCTCAATCCCTGTGAGTGGTGGAACAGTAACAAGTTTCCCTTTTCTCTTTATCCTTGCAGGCCTTGTGTATTCCTCAATCAGATCAGAGGGTGCCCAGGTGATGGTGTATCCAAGTGGGGGTATGTTTTTTTCAGGGATGCCGCCAACAAGCACCCTGATTTTCTCCACCCGGTCAAGTTTTTTTGAGAGAAAACCAATTAAGAGATTGCTCAATCCAGGCGCAACCCCTGTATCAAAGAACACCCTGATGCCCGCCTCCTTGATTTTCTCCTCCACTGTAAAGGGGTCAAAATCAGTGTATGAGAGGTCAACAAGGTCAATTCTTTTCTCAATGCACAGATGATAAACCTCTTCACCAAGATGTGCTGGTAGTGCAGAGACAATAATGTTGACTGATTCAGGCATCTTCCACTTTACAGATAGGATGTCTCCCTGAATTGCAGAATATCCGTCCTTTTTCAATTCCTTCACCCTCTCCCCATCCCTTTCAATGATTTTATATGGTATTTCCCAATTTATGAGTTTATGGGCAATTGCCCTGCCCTGTCTTCCTCCACCTGCAATAAGAACAATCATAAACCATACCTTACTTTCTGAATTTCTGCTGATATTGATATTGCTATCTCCTTTGGCAGTCTTCCACCAATATTCAGGCCTGCTGGTGAATGGAGCACATCAAAGGGGAAATTTCTGGTCTCTTTTTTCAATTTGTCAAAGATTGTTTTGAATTTTCTCTTTGATGCAACAAGCCCTATATAGCCAGGATTTGTGCCATCAAGGTTTTTCAGCACCTGATAGTCCCATGTGTGCTGGGGTGTGCATACAACAATGAAGGCACCATCCTCTATACTGTGTTTTTTTAAAAAATCATTATACTCTTCCTTGATATGGATTGCGCCATCTATCTCCACTTCCCTTGGGTCAATAACAACAACAGAAAACCCTGTTCCCCTCATTATGCTGGCAATCTCTTTGCCGATGTGTCCACCTCCGAATATGTACAGTCTGTTTCTGGGACCAATGTATTGATAAAAGAGTGTGGTTTTCCCTCCACACACCATGTCAGTGCTTTTTTCATCAAGCCTGTATTCTTCCAGAAGGGTGCCTTTTTTCTCAAGGAGTTTATTTGCCTTTTCAAGGGCAATCATCTCCAGTGTTCCACCCCCAACACTACCATAGGTTGTGCCATTCATATCAAGAATCATCATCTGACCGGGGGTTGAGGGTGACGACCCCTCTGTTTTCACAACAGTAATCAGAACAAAGGGTTCACCCTTACTGGAAAGCGTGAACATTCTCTCTATTATATCATCCATACATCCTTTCCTTTGCGATACAGACCTTTTTTAACCCTTTAACATCCTTATACCTCACACCCATCTTCACCTGCTCCCTCACCATCTCAGGTTCAATGACCAGTGTTCCACATAAAGCGTCAATCCCAAAGTCAAAAAGTATAGGAGACACAGGGACTGTTGGACCCATAAACAGGACATAGGCTCCCTTCTTTACATGTTTCATCACACTTTCAAATGAGTGGTTTGTCAGGGTCATACCTGTTATCAGAACAACGTCTGCAAGGGGGAGAAAATCAGGGATCTTCTCCTCTGGAAGGTCTCCTTCAGATGGTTTCTTTTCAAAGGTGTAGAGTTTTTTCAGCATGGGTTCAAGTTTCTGGATGAACGGGAAATGGCCAATACATGCACAGATTTTGTCCTTTCCCTTTTTAAGGAACAACTCCCTGCCATCTATCTCTACGGAGTGTTTGGGAAGAGGAACTGATGCATTTATTACAGCAAGCCCGATTGATGCCTCAATGGGATTTTCAGATAGGCTGAGCCGGGCAAGTTCCTTTGTTGTTTTTCCCGAAATTGTTTCAGGCAGTATACCACCTTCATCCCTCACCGGTCTCAGGGTGGATGCTATACCTGCCCTTTCAGCGATTACAAGTGTATTGAAAATACCAACAACAACATCCTTAACTGGTGAATCCTTGCAGTCTTCAATGAGTGAATGAAGGATTTTCATCAAAGGATGTTTGTTATAAACTCCACTATGAGCGCCAATAAAATCAGAGGGAGTGTAAGGGTTGGGTGAAGTTTTATCCTGGGTTTTCTCAGGGTATCAATCCATTTATATACAGGGATACATAGTAAACCGCTGACAATACCCTCAATCAGAATAAAGTAAAGAACCGCCACATGCCCCTTATTCAGTATTCCCTTTGAGACCGGAGAGATTGAAAGTGCAAGTACAAATACAGTCCTCCAGATGGGTGAAAGCAAGGGTAGATAATATACGATTCTGGATGGTTTGAGGTATCTCATACCTGCAAAAACAATCCCCGACTCAATAATTATGGCCATTGCAGGATTTATGGTTGCACCCTTTGGCAGTCCAGGTATGAATAGGTCTATGAGTTTGATCCCACCTGCAAAGAGTCCAGTATAAAATATGGATGCTTCATCCCCTGTTTCCCTGTATGCAAGGAGCATGAAGAATAATCCGATGGGGAACATGACAAATCCAGAAATGTCCCTGAGACCCGTTGTGAATTGAATAAAGTGGAGAATGTATCCAAGGGTTGCCTCGGCAATACCCCAGAATGCTGCATATGTTAAGGCTATCAAGAGATGTTTCTTCATGGTTCCTCCTTTTTTTGCATATTATCAAAAATGTTTTAAGGTGTCAATCCCCCTTGAAATAAGGAAAATAAGCATTATCCTGAATCTATGAGTGAAAAGGAGATGCCACTCTGGGAACACCTTGAGGAATTGAGAAGAAGGATAATAATATCCATCGTGTATGTGATTGTGTTCACAGGTGTTGTGTATCCATTCACACCCCGGATACTACTCTTTCTGAAAGAACAGGTAGGTAAGCTCTACTTCTTCTCTCCACAGGAGGCCCTGTTTGTAAGGGTTAAACTCTCCCTTATGCTGGGAATACTTGTTTCCCTTCCATTTATAATGCATCAGGTCTGGCTGTTTGTTGTGCCTGCACTCACAGATGAGGAGAGGAAATATTCAAGGGCATTCCTTGTCTCTGGATTCTTCCTTTTCTTTGCAGGGGTTTACACAGGATACAGTATATTCCTTCCCTTTATTGTTAAGACCCTTCTCTCCTTTGGGGGAAGCATACTGGTTCCAGTCATAGGTGTATCAAACTACCTGAGTTTCCTCATATGGATTGTTGCTGGAATGGGTCTATCTTTTCTCCTTCCACTGGGAACATTCCTTCTTGCCAGAATAGGTATAATAAAGCCTGTGACGTTCCTGAAGCAGTGGCGTTTTGGTATAGTTGGGATTCTTCTGTTTTCAGCAATAATAACCCCCACCATTGATATCATCACCATGCTGGTTGTATCCATACCCCTGTTCGTCCTCTACCTTGTGAGTATCTTAACCGCATTCATGGGTGGAAGATGATTACAGGAATTGCCATTCACTATCTGATAAAGGAATTGAAGCACATTGAAGGAAGACCCATAAGGGATGTGCTCAGGGATGGAGATATATTCAGGATTGTTGTTCCTGATTACGTACTGAATATTGTCATGGCAACGGATACCCAGTCTATTTACATTTCAGAGGAAAGGAACCTGTCTGGAACTGGATTTTTTTCATCCCATTTTTTTGACACAAAAATCATATCCATTGAACAGCACGACCTTGATAGGGTTGTGATAATTGATACAGGAAAAGTCAGGATAATTGCAGAGTTTTTTGAACGGCACGGAGACCTGCTGCTTGTACAGGGGAGTGAGATTGTCTTTTCCATGAAGGGAAAGAGCGGGATTTACACACTCCCGGTTAAGATAGATGCACCTGATATCCTTTCATCTCCAGCAGAGGAATTGAAGAATTTAATCATCGGTGAGGAGAAAATAAAGGGGCTTACATCTTCATTCACAAAGTATCTGAAGACACTTGGGGAGGATGCAATTGATGAATTTCTAAAAAGGCAATTCAAACCCTGCTTCAACCATTTGACATTTTCTCCTTTCTTCATCCCTGGTTTTGAAAAAGCAGGGTCAATGAATGATGCAGTAAGGGGATTCCTTGAGTTGAAAAGGGAGGACAGGGAGAGAAAGAGACTGGAGAATTATTTAAGGAGTATTGATAGAAAAATACAGGCGTTGAGGAAATCCATAGAGGAACTTAAAAACCCTGTTGATTATGAGAAATACAGGTATTATGGAGACCTCCTCATGACCTATGCATCGGCCTTAAAGAGGGAAAACCCTGTGAAGGTGAAAGGATTCATGGGTGAAGATGTGGTGATAGATATTGACACTTCAAAGACCATCCAGGAGAATGCAAGGGATTATTACAGGAAGTATAAAAAGGCAAAGGCAAGGGAAGAGAAAAAAAATGAGATGATTGCAAGGATTGAGAGGGAGATAGAGAGGCTGGAGCAGATGAGGGAACATGGTGAAATACCAGAAAAGCCCGGAAGGGTTCAGACAGAAAAACCATACAGGGAATTCACAACGGAGAATGGGTATAAAATACTTGTTGGGAAAAATGCAAAGGGTAATGAGTTGATCACATTCAGGATTGCAAAGCCCTATGACCTCTTTTTCCATGTGAGGGAGGCACCTGGCTCACATGTTATATTGAGGCTGAAAGAGAAGGGTAAGAGACCGCCGGAGAGGGATATAAAGAGGGCAGCATCCATTGCAGCGTGGTTCAGTAAGGCAAAACACTCAAATCTTGTGCCTGTCCAGTTCACTGAGGTGAGGTATCTTAGAAAACCAAAAAAGGGAAAGCAGGGTAAGGTGATACTAACAAGGGAGGAGGTGATTTTTGTTCAACCAGAAAGACCTGAATCCACTTGACCACTTAATAAAATTTTCTAAAATACACAAAAGGAGGTAACATGGAGAAGATACTGAAAGGCAGGGTGTTTAAATATGGTGATGACATAAACACGGATGTGATCTTCCCTGGTAAATACACATATGCAGCAATGGAACCAGAGGAGATGGCCTCACATGCACTTGAGGACCTTGACCCGGAATTTGTGAAAAAGGTGAAGAAGGGTGATTTCATTGTTGCGGGAAAGAACTTCGGAATGGGCTCTTCAAGAGAGCAGGCTGTAAAGGCGGTGAAGTATGCAGGGATTGATGCAATAATTGCAAAGTCCTTTTCACGGATTTATTTCAGAAATTGTATAAACAATGGTCTGCTCCCGATTCAATTGCCAGAGGCAGTGGATGCCATTGAGGATGGGGAGGAGATTGAGATTAATCTTGAGAAGGGTGTTCTTAGATGCAGAAAAGGTGAATTTACTCTCCCCAGATTCCCTGATAAGGTTATGGAGATACTGGATGCTGGTGGACTCCTTGAGTACACGAGGAGGAAACTCTGCCCTGATAGGGGGTAATAAAACAACGCATTTAAAAATTCTCGGGCATATCTGCACAATCCACAATTCGTTTGCCCGCATTAATTGACCTTATCAGGGTGAAGAGGGAACTCAAGGGGAAGCACACTTCTATTGACTGAGTTATTCATTGTTGTTATAATCTGGCATGCAGGAAACACTTGAAAAACTACAGGAATTGATTGATAATTCTAAATATATAGTTGCACTCACTGGGGCTGGTATATCCACATCTGCTGGAATACCTGATTTTCGTGGTGAAAAGGGCATTTACTCACTCGGGCTTTATGACCCTTACAGAACCTTTGATATCAATTATTTCAAGGAGGACCCATCATACTTTTTCCAGTTTGCAAGGGAGTTTCTTAATATTTACGAGGATATAAAACCAACAAAGGGGCATATGTTTCTGGCTGAACTTGAGAAAAAGGGGAAACTAAAAGTGGTAATAACACAGAATATAGATGGTCTGCACCAGATGGCAGGTTCAAAGAATGTGATTGAACTGCACGGTAGTTTCAGGTCTGGTAGATGCCTTTCCTGTGGAAAGATTTATGATTTTGAGTGGATGAGGAAAACCCTTCGGGAAACAGAAGGACTCTACTGCAACTGCGGTGGTGTAGTAAAACCAGATGTTGTGTTCTTTGGAGAACCTGTGATGGGTATAGATGAGGCCCAGAGGCATAGTGTTATGGCAGACCTGTTCCTTGTTCTGGGTTCATCCCTCACTGTGCAACCAGCATCCATCCTTCCATACCTGACATCAGGAAAGGTTGTAATAATAAACAAGGGTGATTGTGCCTTTCCAGAGGAGAGGGTAGAGGTATTCCTGAATGATGATATAGACAGTGTTGTTGAGAGGTTGAAATGGTGAAAAGGTTTGCAAGGATTGCAATAATAGCTGCAGTTTATGTTGCACTGACGGTTTTACTTGCTCCCATAAGTTTTTATGCATTTCAGGTAAGGATTGCTGAGGCACTTACTGTTCTTCCTTTCCTCTTCCCGGAGGCCATATGGGGGCTTTTCATAGGTTGTTTTATTTCAAATTTCTTTGGTGGGCTCGGGCTGGTTGATGTGACCGTTGGAAGTCTTTTAACACTTCTTGCTGCTGTTTTGACACATCTAACTGCAAAGACAGGTAAACCATACCTTGCACCCTTACCCCCATTGCTCATAAATGCCTTTGGTGTGAGTGCATATCTTGTGGTTTTGCTTGAACCTCCGTCTCTTCCATTCCATCTGCCACCGTATCTCCTTTTCGTTATCTCAATCTTTATTGGTGAGGCAATAGCAACCTATGGACTCGGGCTTCCCCTTCTCTATTTCCTGAAAAGAAAGGAGTGGAATTGAAGAGGTTTCTGTTTGTTATCCCGTTAATTACATTTGTAGCCCTTCTTCTATTCCCCCTTCCCTTTAGACTTCCTTATGTCTCTCTCCTGCTTGAGGGAATATTCATCTTTCTCTTCTGGAAGTTCAGAAGGCCTGACTTTGTAACATCCCTTCTTATTACATCAACAATCATAGAGATAGGAGGTGGAATACACTCCTTTGTTTATTTCCTATATATCCCCTTTGCAGTTGTAAGTATTTACACAGGAGATTTTAACCCGATACCCGGGTTTGTTCCTCTTATCCATTTATTCAGAGGTCCTTCCTTACTCCCAGTGATAATACTTTACGGGTCT
>QNDZ01000021.1 GCA_003646055.1 bacterium | reverse complement strand
GAAAGGTATCTTATCTGTGGAGCAGGGGGATTCATAGGGAGCCACATGGCCAGAAGGCTGTATGAAGAGGGTAATTTTGTCAGGGTTGTTGATATAAAATGGGACGGATTCATGGAAGAACCTTATTACACTGAAAAGATTACCCTTGACCTGAGAAACTACGAGAATTGCCTGATTGCTACGGAGGATATTGATTATGTGTTCCAGTTTGCTGCTGATATGGGAGGAATTGGGTACATCACCTCTATTGGTGCAGATATAATGAAAAATTCTGCATTGATAAATATTAACATGCTCAGGGCATCTGTTGAGAACAGGGTGAAAAGGATATTCTTCTCCTCTTCTGCCTGTGTTTATCCTGAATTCAAGCAACTGGATGAGGTAGCACCTGCCCTGAAGGAGGAGGACGCAATACCAGCACAACCAGACTCTTTTTATGGATGGGAAAAATTGTTCTCTGAACAGCTCTATACCGCCTTTCACAGGGATTACGGTATTGAGGTAAGGATAGCACGGTATCACAACATATACGGGCCCTATGGAACATATGAGGGAGGAAGGGAGAAGGCACCTGCTGCACTATGCAGAAAGATTGCATTATCCCCTGACCCTGGGGTTATTGAGATATGGGGGGACGGAAATCAAAAGAGGTCTTTCTGTTATATTGATGATGCCATTGAGGGTTCATTAAGGCTTATGCACTCTGATTTCATGGGACCTCTCAATATCGGGTCAGATGAACTTGTAACAATAAATCAACTTGCAGATATGATTATAGAGATTTCGGGTAAAAAAATTGAGAAGAAGTACGACCTTACAAAACCCCAGGGTGTGAGGGGAAGAAACTCTGACAACACGCTGATAAAGAAGGTTCTTGGTTGGGCTCCCTCCACACCGTTAAGAGAAGGGATTGAAAAGACCTACTGGTGGATTGAAGAGGAATTGAGAAAACGGAACAGGATTAAATGAAGATTTCAATAATAACAAGTGTTCTGAATTGCTCCCAATTCATTAGGGATAATATAGAAAGTGTTAAAATGCAGACGTACAGGGATGTGGAACACATTGTGATTGATGGTGGGTCAACAGATGGCACCTATGAAATTGTAAAAAAATCAGGAGTGTCATTCTCAATAAGTGAAAAGGACAGAGGAATCTATGATGGAATGAACAAGGGTATCAGTTTTGCAACAGGGGATATTGTAGGTTTCTTAAATGGTGATGATATGTACAATGACCCATTTGTTCTTGAAGATGTTGCAATGGCATTCACCAGTGGATACGATAGTTGTTACGGTGATATTGTTTATGTGGATAGAGAGAACACTAACAGGATAGTAAGATTCTGGAAGTCAGGAAAATATAAAAGGGGTATATTCAGAAGGGGTTGGATGCCCCCTCACCCCACCTTTTTTGTGAGAAGAGAAATCTTTGAAAGATTTGGAAGATTCAATACACTGTTCAGGATTTCAGCAGATTACGAACTTATGCTCAGGTTTCTTGAAGTGAATAGAATTTCCACATGTTATATACCCCGTGTGCTGGTAAGGATGAGAACTGGTGGAAACAGTTACACAAACTTAAAGAATTTCTTTAAAAAGTTTGAGGAAGACTGCACAGCCTGGAGGGTTAATCGTCTAAGCATAAATCCTGTGTTTTTACTACTGAAGCCTTTTTCAAAGATTGGACAATTCTTCTACAAACATCAATGAACCGAGTGTGGACCAGCCAAAATCCCTCATTGCGCCACCAGGAAACCCTTTGAATGGGTCATAGAATTCACAGAAACCATATTTTTCTATCAAACCCCAGGTCCTCTTCACAAGTTCATTGGCAAGATGAATCTCACCCGACTTCCTCAATCCCTGCCATATAAACCAGTTTGTATTTATCCATGTTGTCCCCCTCCACAGGAACCTCGTCTCTGTAAGTGGGCCAAAACTCCTTTCATCCATTGACACACTTGGAACAGGCCACTCACTCCAGAAGTGTCTTTTGCTCTTTATATAGGATACAAGGGAAGACACCATATATTCGGGGATATCAAGCAACAGAGGGAAAAGGGAGGATACTGTCTTGATTCTCAGCATAACCTCTTTGTTTCCTCTGGACATAAGGCTGTAGAATATGCCATCATCAGAATCCCACATTTTATTGATTATTGCCTTCTCCACCCGCCTGGCAAGTGAAGAAATCTCCTCAGACCTTGCCCTGTCATACCTTCTCAACACCCGTGAGAGTTCCTTCAAACCCAGAACATAGATGGTATTAAAGGCAACATCCTCTACATCAAAAACCTGCGCCTCAAATACCCTTTCAAGATTCCAATCTATTGATTTGTAGAATGTTAACATCTGCCTTATCAGCCTCTTCTGATACATCGGGTCGTGATCTGGAGTACCAAGCACATTGTCATAGATGGGGAGCATGTCCATACCCGATTCCAGTGGCGTGATTATGGAGATAAGCCCATCATTGTCGGGGTCTCTGTGCTTTGAAAGATAAATGTAGAACCTGTAAACCCTATCAACAAGGTATTCTAACACCTCTTTGTTTTTCAATCTATTGTCAATATGCCCAAGGGATATACCTGCAACTGGTGGCTGAATTTCTGCTGTATAGAACAGTGATTTACTCTTTACCTCTCTGTACCACCAGGGTTTTAAAAGGTCAACAATCCTCCACTTCCAGAGTATGATGTGGGGAACAAAACCATCCTCCTCCTGAACAGAAAAAAGGGTATTCAGTTCTCTTATGGCAAATGATGGGTCAAATCGTGAAAGAACAATCGCATGGAAGCATGAATCCCAGAACCACTGGTGAAAATGAACACTATCAGGGGATGTGTATCCATAAAACATCTTCAGGTTTCTGCTGAAACCTTGTTTCCTGTTTGATTCCAGCAATTCCTCAGAAAATATTCTGATTTTTTCATTATAAAAGCATTTAAATTCCAAATTTTTCCTTGACACTTCAATATTTTAATGTTATTTTACCAATAGTCAATAATGAAAGGAGTGGTTCTTTGGAACTCATACTGAGTAGAGGACTTAGAAAAAGGATAATAACGGTTTTTGTGGAAATCACAAATTTCTACAAACAATTTCCACATCTACCTTTAAGTGAAAGGGCAAATATCCTCTGGGGATACTTCTATGAACTTGAAGGGCTTGCAAGGTTGTATGGTGCTGAAACTTATAAGTTTTTCTGGCTAAGAAGGCTCATGGCAATCTTTGGAGGAAAAGAGACACACCACGATGACCTTGAGCGTGCATTTGAATTTGCCCTTGAGGTTAAGAAACTCAGGGAAAAGTGGAAAAAGGAACTCTCAGAGGGAATGGAAGCGGTTATTGGTGCAAGGGTGGGCATAACAAAAGGGCTCACTTATTACGGAGAGATAAGTGGATTGAACAATGCAGTAACTGTTATGGGAAATTCGGTCAACCTTGCCTCAAGGATTGTATCCATTGCAAATGATGGAGAAATTCTCTTTTCTGGTTTTGAGCCGTATGAATTGACAGGGTTCAAACATAAAATGCATGGTTCTGTGAAGGTGAAGGGGCTGGAGAAACCTGTTGAAATCTTTGAACTACTCTCAAGAGCAGAAAAGGAAGAAGGAAAACCACCCTATGAATTTGCCTTTGTTGGAAGGAAAAAGGAGTTAAACCTTCTGACCCTTACCCTGAAAAATTACATCAATGACAGACGGGTAAGAAAGGTTTCAATCATAGGGGAACATGGTATTGGTAAAACGACCCTTGTGAATGAATTTATTAAGGGTGCAGACATCCCGGTGTATTATGCATCCTGCCATTCAAGAACAGTAACAGCACAGTTCAAACCCATAAGGGAACTGTTAAAAACCATTTTTAAAATAAAGGGATTTGAACAGGACTCTATTATCAAAACAAATATCAACAGGGTGCTCTCAAAGTTTGGTGGTATTCTTGAAGAAGAGGCAGAGATATTCCAGTGGTTCTTCTCTGTGAAGAGTGCGGAGATAAAACTCCTCCATGTATCACCCTACCAGAAAATGCAGAGGTTTACACACCTGTTCATAACCCTTTTGAAGGCAATAGCAAACCAGAATAATGGTGTGATATTTGTGTTTGATGACTTCCAGATGGTGGACAAGACTTCTCTACTCTTACTGAAAAGGGCAGTAGAGGATGCAAAGGTTCCTGCACTATTTATCTTTGTCTCCCTGCCCACTGGGAATGAATTCCTCCAAAAAAATGACCTTCTCATTCACCTTGAAGGTCTCTCCCCTGAAGAGGCAAAAGAAATACTTGAATCATCAGGACTGTTTGATGAGAAGGATATAAAAAGAATACTTGAGATCACTGAAGGGAATCCATTCTTCATAGAAGAACTTATAAGATACAAAATGGCAAACCCAGAGAGTGAGATTACAAAGGAAGAATTGATATCCTCTGTATACAGTGTTACAATGGAGAGAATTGATACACTTCCATCTGAATTAAAATCTCCATTGTATCTTGCGTCAATCATGGGAAACTCCTTCCCAAAGGAACCATTCCTCAGAATTATGGGGAACAGGGCAATCATCTATCTGAAGCGACTGGAAGATACTGGTATCCTGAAGGAGGAAGAGGAATATATTAGATTTACACACTCACTCATCCAGGAGATAGCATACAGAAGCATACTTTACAGTGATAGAAAACAGTATCATGGAATTGTTGCCTCCATGTTTGAGGAACTCTACAGGGATAGACTTGAGCAATTCGCTGAAACCATTGCATTTCACTACATTGAAGCAGACGAACTTAAAAGGGGTCTTTACTATACCATACTTGCAGCAAGGAGGGCAAAAGAGTCCTATCTCAACGAACATGCTATAGAACTGTACATGGATGCCCTTGAACTCATAAATCAACATGGGCTTGAAATTGACAAGAGACCTGAACTCTACTTTGAAATGGCAGAGGTCCTTAACAGGGTAGCAAGGTTTGAAGAGGCGGAAAAGTACTATAACCTTGCAATTGATGAATACAGGGCTTCACTCAATAAGGAAAAAGAAATTGAGACACTTGAGAACCTTGGAAAGGTTTATGTGAAGAAGGGTGATATGAAAACAGCAGAAACCCTTTTCAGGGAGGCAATGGGGCTTGCCCAATCTTTTGACCTTCCAACACTCCTGGCAAGGGCGTATTTTGAAATGGGGAATCTGTATTCATTAAAAGGTGATTTCGCCGCTGCACTGATAAACTTCAATCTTGGTTACAACACATTGAAGGTTTACAGTCAGGAAATGATAGATCTTCTCACCCACATGGCTGAGATGCACTACTATTCAGGGAACTTTAAAAAGTCCATTGAACTTCTTGAAATCGCACTTGAGAGATCCAACGAACTCACAGACCTTGCAAGAATCCACACACTACTTGGAAGGGTTTACGAGAGTATTGGCAGTTATGATAATGCAAGTTCATCCCTTGAACATGCCTTTAACCTTTCCAGAAAGACTGGGGATAAGTTCCTTGAAACTCAGTCCAGTGCCTATCTGGGTGGTGTACAACTCCATACTGAACCTGAAATGGCATATAAAACCCTCAACCATGCTCTTGAATCTGCTGATGCAATAGGTGACCTTATAGGTAAACAGGTTTCTGCCCTGTATATCTCAAAATACTACTTCAAAAAGAAAAAATATGGTAGTGCAGAAATCTACATAAATGAGGCAAAAAGGATCGGGGAGATACTGAAGAACCATTTCCTTCAGGTTTCAACAATGATACTCTCCTCCCTTATCCACAGGTCTGTTAAGGAAGCAGAACAGGCACTCAACAGGGCAAGACAATTGAATAGCCCTCCACTTGTCCTCCATGCACTGAGTACAATGGGACAGATTAACGAAATATCAGGGTATTCAGATACTGCCTTTGAAAATTACGCAAAGGCTCTGAACATGGCAAACCAGCTTGCAAATCAACTCACTCAGGAACTGAAGGACAAGTTTTATAAACAGGGTTATGTGAGGAGGCTACTTGAAAAAGTGCAGAAACTGTCAAACAGATAATGATGATTCTGCAATCCTCTGCAAAAATTGCGGGGCAATTCTTTACAATCCTGATGAGACATTCACAAGGATAAATCATCTCTGTATTCTCTTTGGTGATGTTGTTGGTTTCACATCACTGAGTGAAACACTTGACCCTGAATTCATCACCAATATACTGGATGTCTTTTTCTCTAAAGTGAGGGAGATCATTTCAGAAAGGGGCGGTTTTATTAACAGGATTATAGGTGATGAATTTATGGCTGTTTTCGGCTTTCCTGTTTATAATGAGAATTCCATTGTTAATGCCTTTGACTCCGCCATTGAAATCCTCAAATTCTTAAAGGAGTACAATTTCAACCCTGTATCAAACAACACAGTGAAGAAAATCCACATAAGGATGGGGCTTGAATGCGGTTCAGTTACCATTGGTATGGACAGGGACAACCCCTACTCTCTCATTGTCTATGGTGATACAGTCTTCTTTGCCTCAAAACTTGAGAAGTTATCCGATGTTGATGGGATTACAGTGGGTAGAAATGCATTTGATACACTTAAAAACACTCACAACTTTAAACCACTTGAAAAAGAGGATATTACAGGTTATACTTACATAGAGAATGGATGAAGAATTAGTTATTGACTTCATAAAAAGGATAGGCCTTGGGCTTAATGCCGTTGCCAGTTATCCTGAAGGTCATCCCGTGGTAAAGGGGAGGATTAGGGATATACTCTCAATCCTTCAGAGTATTTCACGCTACAAGGACAACATCTCCCTTGTTTTTCTGGAAAACACAATCATTGTAGAAGACTTCAAGATAGAAAGTTCCGTAGCACCTGTTGTTGGAAGTGTGTTGAAGAGATTCAAGAGGCTCGGTGTTGAGAGTATAACCATATCAACCGCCACAAATGACTCAGACATCCATTCCCTTCTCAGAATAGGAGTAAAACCACCTTCAAACTTCAAGGAGTATTCAAACCCAAACGACCTTCTCATAGAACTTGGTGTCAATACTGTTTTCTTCAATGTTGTGAGGGTACAGATAAGTTCAACCGAGTCCTCGTTTGCAGAAATTGACACAGAGTCCCTTTTGCTGCTTGGAGGAGGCGAAGGAGAAGGAACAGGTTCTGGTGAGGGTGAAGGTGGCGGTGAGGGTGAAGGGATAAGTGAGGAAAAGGTAAAGGGGCTTGTTGATGGCATTATAAAGGGTGAAGCAACAGGAAGACATATTCTTGAGACCTTTGGTGTAAAGAAACTGGACAAAACTGCAATTGATAAAATTGTTGCTGGAATGAACCTTGTTGGAGAGTATCTCCTTCACAAGTATGGTACAAACTCCGAAGAGGAGTCCCTTGTATTCTCACGTATCCTTCTATCACTCACACCAAAACTCAGAGAAAGGGTTGTTGAAAAAATCTCAAAGATTGAAGAAATGGCAGAAACTGCAAGGAGAATATTGAATTCACTCTCAGACCTTGACCTAGTGGAACTTCTCACATCAAGGGCTGTTGAGGGGGATAAGGAGTTTATCAGAGATATTGCAAAGCATCTACCCAGGATAAGGGTTCAGAAGATGCTCCAATTGATAAGACAGAAAACCTATGGTACAGGCCTTGGTGGAGGTACTGGAGGATCTGGCACAGGTGGTGGAGGACCAGGCGGAGGTGGTCCTGGTGGGGGTGCTGGAGAAGGAGGTGGAGGTGGTGGCTCAGGTGAAGGAACCGGTGGTGGCGAAGGTGGCTCAGGTGAGGACTTTGATATGAGTGCCATTATTATTGAAGAGGCTAAGAGGCAGGACCATTTAATAGTGGCTAATAAGATGCTTTATGAAAGGCTCAAGCAGAGACTCAAGGAATCACTTGACGTGCATGAAGTCTCAAACCTGATTGAAAACATTGCTGAATCCCTCAAATCAGATTCAATTGAAGCAAGAAAAAACGGGGTTGAAACCCTTTACAGATTTTTAACAGATGCCATAACTGAAGACAAACCAAGAATTGCAAAGAGAACCTTCAGTATTCTCCTTGACCACGTAAAGGAGGAAACAGACCCTGAAGTCTATTCCATCCTTGTGAATGGGCTTGCAGATGTGTACAAACTCTGCTTTGATAAAAACATTGAAGATATGCCTCGGAACATTATCAATATACTTGCAGAAGAGATAAACAAGGAGGAAAAGAGGGATGCCATTATTGGAGCACTTGCAAAAATTGACAACCTCCCAGCACTGAACCTGATTCTCTCCCTGCTGTGGGAAGACTATCCAATAGAAAAACTGGTTGAAGCGGTGAATAAAATGACATTCAATGCAGCAGAGACAATCATGGAACTACTTATAGAGACAGAGGATAAGAATGTCAGGTTGAGGCTCATGGAACTCATTATCTCCCTCAGGGACAGGGCAATACCAGCAGTATCAAAGTACCTTGAAGACGAGAACTGGTATGTTAGAAGGAATGCAGTTCTTATACTGGGCAGGTGTGGAACAAAGGATATACTTCCAAGACTCAAGGAGATGATTGATGATGAGGATTACAGGGTGAGGCTTGAGGCATTAAGGGCAATATACCACATTGGAGGGTCAAAAGAGGTTGACTTCATTACACCTTTTATATTTGATAAAAAGTATGAACTGGCAATTGAGGCAATCAACATCCTCAAAAAAATCTCCTCCCACAAGGTCATACCAAAACTCCTCCAGAGGATATTCTCTCCAAGATTCTCCCAACTGATGGAAAACAATATTGTTTCTCTTATCCTTGATGTGTTGAAAGAAGTGCCAGATACCAGAAGCATAAGGAGTCTTCAGAAACTCATCACTGATAGGGGTCTATTAACATTCAAGTACCCTGAGCAGATAAGAGTAAAGGCAACAGAGATTCTTTCCCTGATAAAGGAGGATGAGGTCAGAAAGTTCTTCAAAGAATTAAGAAAGGAAAGAAATCCAACAATCAGAGAGATTGCAAACAACTATCTTTCAGGAAAAACTACTGAATAACAACCAATTTTTTCTCAATCCTGTTATTGAGCATGAAGAAATATACACCAGATGGTAATGAGAGCCTTATCTCCTTCTTTCCTGATGTTTGAAACTCACCATGCATTACCCTCCTTCCAAGACAATCAAATATATCCCATCTTGAGTTATTCAATCCAATGAAAACCCTCAATACCTTATCAACAATAATATTACCATATTCTCCCCTTTCTTCCTCAATACCTGTCAGTGAAATCGGTGTGAATTCGTCAGATTGTATATCCCCATCATTCACACCGGGCATTGGAATCTGCCACTGGAGTGTTCCTCCATCCCATGTCTCATATGTTCCAACAGCAATCCACAATGTTTCTGGTATTGTGTCAAAGAGTGATTTTAAATCAAGCACACCCTCAAGCACCTCTCCTGTTGCATGAGGCATGGGCATTGTATCCTGTGCACTATCATACCAGGCTGAATAATCATTGTCATTCTCATCTGCAAGGAAGTAATCATACCTTCCAACAAGCCCTGTTTTAGACCATGGTGCAGGTACCATGGTATCAGGTGAAGCTGAAACAAATATAAAGTGGTCATTCCTGAAATAATCATTGGGGTCATCACCCGCTGCCTCTGTTGCAAGATACAGTTTCATTGAATCCTCATAAAAATAGTACCACAGATGCATATCAGGGTTTTCAGCCAGAAGAATTGCCACCCTATCCAGAATCCCATCCATCTCAAACTGAACAACACCAACCCTGTAAGAGTAATTTTCACCATTGTTGTTATCCCATCTATCATGCCCCAGCCCATCATAGGCATGTATATCAAACTCAACAAGGGTTCCATATGCCTGGGGTGGAATTGTGTATCTGTACAGTGTTGAATCAGTGGAATCCCTTGTCATCAAAGAATCACCCCAGCCTCCATTTATGCCAAGGTGAATATAAACAGTGGAGACACCTGACGGGTCAACAACATGCGTTTCAACAACAACCGAATCATCAGGAAGAATGGATTTCTCAGGAGAAAACCCTGTTGAATATATTATGGGTCCCTCCAGGTCTCCCGGGCCTGAGGTATCCACCTCTGGACTGCCCTTTCCTGCATAAAAGTAAAACCTGTAATTCCCATATAAACCACCTATCTCCATCATCTCAGCACCAGAGGAGGAACTCCCAAATTCATTGTATGTAAGTCCTTCACCAGAACCCCATAAATAAACTGCCTTAACATCTGTAAAGGTATCCCTGTATCCACCATACATCCATCCTGAATCACTGACACCCCATATAAACTCAACTGGATGACCTCTCAGGAGCACATCCCAGGCATCAGGAACAACCATGGACTTTGTCCAGTTGGTAAATCCAGAATTGTATTCACAAACAAGGTAATTTTTATCCTCTTTCAACAGGAAGGACTTCCTTAAATCCCATGAAGAATCTCCATTTGCATCATAAACCTCCTGGAAAATAAGTTCTGCATAATCAGTCCCGGTTGAGGAAGCAACCTTAAAGATTGAGTTCCATGCCTGTGTATCGTGGAACAAACCCCAGTGTCCACCATCATCAAAATCCCCCTCACCATCCCAATTTGAGTAAAGGTTTCCGCTTACTACAGCACTATCACCTGTTACAACCCATAATGCCCGGCCACCCCTTTTCTCAAAGGCAAAGAATATTTTATTATTGTAAAGAAGATACTCATACTCACCATCACCATCAAGGTCAACTGAATCAACCACAGGGGAGGAAATGGTATCACAGTATGAAAGCCAATCAGATGCGTATGCAAACCCACCAGCATACCTTGAATGATTCCAGAGATTCTTCCCCCAATAAACAAGTTCACCCCCAGGACCTGTATGCCAGCCTGTTTCATAAAGCATACCCATTAAAACCACCCATCCCAGTTTTGAAACATTATTATCAGATGTTCCAATGAGTTCCTGTCTCCCGAACATGTAAAGGTCTTCATAATCCCCATATGTTCCATTCCCGTTCAGGTCAGGTGCTCCTGAACACCCATATGCCTGTGTTGACTTGAAATCATTATACCAGTTGTCATAGGTTCCTCCTGTCCAGTCATGGAGTTCAGGATAGGTTGAATAAACAAGTTGTGTGTAATCCAGTTCAGGTAGTGTTCCCTGGGTATAACCATTCACCACATCAGAACCCCACCACTTTGCTATTTCACAGATATGAACAGGTTGAATCCATGTTGATTGGGATTTAATCCAGGATATGTTGTGATCGTATGAGTTTGAAGGTGCACCTGCCTGACCGAAATCCCATCCTGCAACACCTGCTGCCTTTTCCCAGTCATCACCATAAATCAAAACCTTCCACTGGTCAGAATCATTGCTTAAACCTACCAGTTCCTGATGAAGGGGGTTTGAAGGGTCTGAAATATCGTTCCACACCATATTGTTCCTTGCATCTGTATCAATAAATACAAGGAATACATAATCCCCATCTGAATCATTCAATTTATACACCTTCCTTGTATCAATGGAAAGGGAGTTTATCCACTGTGCCGCATCATCAAGCACGATACAGGGAGCAATGTAATTACCATTTGAATCATACTTACCATACTCCTGATTTAAAACATCTATAAGGGAGTAGGGCATCAAAATCTCACTCTTCCATACCCTTTCAGGAATCCATATAACAGTTGGATAACCAGGCCATCCAGGTTCTTTTACAAGGGAGGAGTCAATAATCCTTTCATACCAGAGGGAAAATCTGTTCATGTCCTCAGGAACATAGGGGGCAATGTGTTCAGCATAGAACCCTCCAACTATGTCCACAAGGTCTCCCTTCAGCCTTTCAAGGAGACCATTATCATTACCAAGATAGGCAAATGATTGGAGCAAGGGGCCTGATATATGAATGTCAACTGGAACGCTGTAATACTCATGAGTATCCATAATCCTGTGATATGAGTTCCCATTGTATCCATAATCACCAGGCCTTAAAGCATAAGCACCATTATCACTGAATGACTGGTTCCCATGGTGAAGGAATGCAATTTTTGCTGTTCCAGATAAAAGGAAAAGGATTACGTAGAACATCACTTCAAAACTACAAACTTTGTTCTTCCAGTATATGTATTTCCACTCTTAATAACAACAATATATAGACCAGGCCTTGATGGTACAGGGATACCTTGTGAATTACCTGATGCGCTTGTGGATGAAACAAGCTTGCCACCAGAATCAAATACCAGTATATCGCTACCAGATATATCCTCTCCCCTCACTGTGAGGGTCCCTGAATATCCTGCTGGCACAGGATTGGGGAATACCTGGATAACAGGAGTTCCAACATAAGAATCAATATCAATGGTATAAATTCCCTGATAAGTTCCTATCCACAACCTGTTTTTTGAATCAACAAACATGGGATGGGAAGCCTCTTCAGTTGTTATATCTGAAAATTCTGGTAACCTGTGCCACAATCCAAGTCCATCCCTGTAAAGAACCCCTGCACCACTCTGGACAATCCAGCACCTGTTATCCCTGTCAAATGCAATACCAGAGACAGGGGCTGGATAAAGTTCAGTATTATCAGAGTCGTACTTTGCCAGGACAGATGTTCCAGTAATCTTGAATAGTCCGGCCTCTGAACCCACCCATATATTCCCAGCTCTGTCGGATGCCATTGCAAGAATGATCTCACCAAAATCATAATCTATTTTGGCAAAGTTTTCACCATCCTTATAAAATACACCGTTTTCAAATGTATGTGAACCTGTTCCAAGATAAAGCCTTCCACTTCTATCAAAAGCATAGTGCCTTGACCAGACCATATCTGCCTTTTTGTAAACCTTCCATGAATAGGAATCCCCTCCTGTATAAAGGGAGTAAATTATATTATCTATGCCACCTATCCAGAGGGTATCACCAGGCCCATATGCCATAAATGTAATGGCTGATGCAGGTTCAGGAGGCATGAAGCATTGTGGCAGGGTAGTATCACTCCCATCCCATCTCCATATAACACTATCACTCACACCAGACCAGCAACCAATCCATATATACCCCTTTGAATCCAGTGCAAGGTGCCAGAGCCGACTTTTCATATGCCACTCATTCATGGTGTTCAATGTGTGCCAGTCCCCATTAGAAAAGATTGAAAGCCCAAGAAGTCCGTTGGGCTGTGCTGGATTACTCCTTCCAGAACCAAAGGAAACAAGTATCCTGCCCTTTGTGTCCTCAATAAATTCGCTTCCAGGAACAAAGAACGGAAGGTTCAAAGACTTCCATACAACTGGTGGAGGAACAATCCTGAAAATTCCCCTGTTTGGATGAACAGCATAGGTTGTATCACCTATCTGGAAAACACCCACACTTGTCAGCGAACAATATCTGACCCAATCATCTGGCTTCCTCCACACATTATAAGCACCTGAGGCAAAAAGGATATTCCCTACCTTTGATACACTGGTAACACCTTCACTGGTAAACTCCCACATACCTACAGTGTAATTGTAAATGCCTCTTTCCGGAGAACAGCAGTAAAGTGTATCATCTATCACAATAACTGAGGAAAAAGAACTGGACTGAACTACTGATACAGTATCCCTGAAGTCAGAGGTTTTGTAAAGACCGTTTGAAGTAGCAAGAAAGAAAGTATCTTTGAAAAAAACAATTCCCTCAACAGAGAAGGGATACCTGATGGAGAAAACACTGTCAGGGTATATATCAGGGTTCATATATGCCAACCCATTATTAAAACCAATATAAAGAACCTCATCTTTTGTATAAAGGATATTGGGTATCGTATCAGGGAAAAGTGGCGGGAAAAAACTCAGGTGCTCAACAAAAACCATATCCTTCGTAAATATATCCAGTCCCTTTGCAGTGATAACATAAAGTCTGTCATTCCCATCACCCACACCCATTACATTCAGGGAACTCAATACCTCTATCTCTGTTAAAAAACCTGTTCTAAAAGAGGGAGTGCTCACATAAATCAGGCCACCAGTCCTGTTAGGTAAAAAAACGAGGGTATCTATCTGTTGAACCCTGTAAAATTCTGAGGGGAATGGATAATGGGTTATCTCAAAAGCAAAAAGCAAAAAGAGGGTCATTTTATATGGATTTTACCCATCTTCAAGGTCATGATGTAAGAAGAGGCACTTTTACCTTCCCTCTCCCCTATTTTTGACTCAACAACCTCACCCCTTTCTACCACAACCTTCCCCTTCTCTCCCTCCACTTCAACCTCAACCTCCAGCCTTCTCCCCGTTGCCCTGGAGAGTTCAATAATATCAAGGATGTTTAACTCCTCCAGAGAAGCCTCTTTTACTTCACCTGTACTTATCTTCTTCAAAATGGAGGCCTTTTTCAGTCTTCTCTTCACCTTATCAAGGAGTTTCTCCATATCAAAGGGTTTGGTGAGATAGTCATCAGCCCCCAGTTCGTACCCTTTAATGTAATCGTCAACCTCGTCCTTCACTGTGAGAAATATAAAGGGAAGCAACGGGTTCTCAAACTTCTTCCTGATTTCCTTTACCAGCTGGAAACCATCCATCCTTGGCATCATCACATCTGATATAATGAGTTCTGGTACTCTGTCTTTGATAACCTCAAGGGCAGCCTCTCCGTTCTCCACATCAACAACCTCAAAACCCTCCTTTTCAAGCCCCTTTTTGATGAGAAGCCTTATTGTGGGATTATCCTCAACAACAAGTATCATAATTACCTCCTTTTTCTTCTATCCTGCCCACTCCTTCTGTCCCTGCCACTCCGTCTCTCAACAAAATGGAAATCAGTGGGCATGGTTATAATGAACCTTGTTCCCTTACCAGGCTCAGATTCCACATCAATCACACCAAAGTGTTCATATACCACCTTGTGTACAAG
>QNDZ01000020.1 GCA_003646055.1 bacterium | reverse complement strand
TACGGTTCTACGGGCTATTTCTCAATGACCACGGAGGTTCCAGACATACCTTTCAGGAGCAGTGTTTATGGTGCTGCATTCAACCTGACACCTGGAAAGATTTCCCAGCCCATAAGGGATGTTGACGGTGTCTATATTATTCGTGTGAAAAAAAGGAAGGATATTGACCAGAACAAGATACAATCCTATTACAGGAACTATATGCAGGTTGTGTTTCAGATAAAAAGACAGGAAGTGATGAATGAGTTGTATTCTGAACTTGTTGAAAAATACAGGATTCAGGATTATAGGTCTGAGCTTTCTATTTAGCATCAGTTCCTGTGTTATATCATTCACAGGTGGTGGTATAAAGGGCAGTGTTGAAATTCCACCTGTGGAAAATGAAAGCAATGCGTATGGGATTGAGGGGATTATAACCTCTGCAATCATTGATGCCTTTAATGAAGACGGAAGGCTCAAACCTTCAGACAGAGGGGATTACATATTGAAGATAGTAGCAAATGATTATAAAAGGGAGCCGTCCTCTTTTGAAACAACAGGAGAGGTGAAGGAGTACAGATACACCCTGTCTGCGCATGTGCTTCTGGAAAAATCATCAGACACAACAAAGGTTCTTGACAGAAGGTTACAATCGGTTATAACCTTAACAGGAGACAGAGACGAAACAGAGGGAATAAGAGAGGTCTCAAAGAAACTTGCCTCAGAGATAATAAGGCTTGTATTGGAGCAGTGGTGAAACTTGACAAAACTGCGCTGTAAACTTAATTAAATTAAAGGAGGAGAGATGACCAGGACCAAGGCTTATTTTGTTGAAAAGATCTCGGAGAAGACCGGGCTGCCGAGGAATCAGGTGAAGATTCTCATTGAGGAGTTTCTTGAGGAGATTAAGGAAACGCTGAGGAACAACGACAGGGTGGAGATTCGTGGTTTTGGTGTTTTTGTGAACAAATTGAGAAAAGGAAAGATTGGTAGGAATCCCAAGAACAAGGTTGAGGTAAGGATTCCTGACAGGTATCAACCTACATTCAAGCCCTCAAGGGAATTCAGGAAGGAGATTGAACGGAGAATAAAAGTCCAGTAAGGAGGTAACTTGCCCTGCGGCAGAAAGAGAAAACTCCAGAAAATCAGGACCCATAAGTTAAAAAAGAGAAGAAAGAAAAATAGGCACAAAAAGAAATAGCACCCGTAGCTCAACCGGATAGAGCATCCCGCTCCGGACGGGAAGGTTGAAGGTTCGAGTCCTTTCGGGTGCACCAGAAAAAGGATTATTTATGGATGAATTTGTAAACCTTTTAAAAGAACTGGTGAAAAGAGGGGGGTCAGACCTTCACCTGAAAGTGGAGGAACCCCCCATTTTTCGTATAGACGGGAGGCTGGTGCGTGCTACTGAATATGATGTTATCACCCCTGAATTCATGAAGGATACCATGTTCAGCCTTATGACAGAGAAACAGGCTGAACGTTTCAAGAAGGATCTGGAACTTGACCTTTCTTATGAGATACCAGGGATGTCCCGTTTCAGAATAAATGTATTCCTTCAAAAGGGGTACATTGGAGCGGCAATAAGGCAGATACCAATAAAGATTAAGACCATTGATGAGTGGGGATTGCCTTCACAATTGAAAGATATTGCAATGTACAGCAGGGGATTTGTCCTTGTTACAGGACCAACTGGCAGTGGTAAGTCAACAACACTTGCCGCAATGATTGAGGAGATGAACAACAGGGTCAAGAGACATATTATTACAATTGAAGACCCTGTTGAATTTGTGTTTGAGGATAAGATGTGTGTTATAGAACAGAGGGAGATTGGTGTTGATACCTTTTCCTTTTCAGAGGCATTGAAGAGGGTTGTCAGGCAATCACCTGATGTGATTATGGTTGGAGAGATGAGGGATCTTGAGACCATATCCCGTGCCCTCACAGCAGCAGAGATGGGCGCACTGGTCCTTGCAACACTTCATACAACAGACGCTGCACAGACTGTTGACAGAATTGTTGATGTCTTCCCTCCTGAACAGCAGCATCAGGTGAGACTCCAGCTTTCAAATACACTCAGGGCAGTGATATCCCAGACACTCCTGCCCCTTGCCACTGGAAAGGGGAGGATTGCAGCATTTGAGATACTTATTGGGACACCCGCTGTGAAGAATGCAATAAGGGAAGGAAAGGTTGACCAGATATACAACCTCATCCAGTCTGGTGGAAGACACGGTATGAGACTCCTTGACCAATCATTGAAAGACCTGTATTTAAGAGGACTTGTAAACTACGAGGATGCACTTTCCAAGGCTTCTAATCCATCTGATTTTGAAGCATCCATTGCGAGGATGTGATGGTTAATATAAGTGAACTTTTAAAGATGATGGTGAACAGAAATGCCTCTGATCTCCTCCTCAAGGTGGGTTCACCACCTGTGATGAGAATCTATGGGGACCTTGTAAAACTCAATGATAAACCTGTGGTTGAGGCAGAGGATACCCTTAATGTTGCGAAGAGTGTTTTAACAGAGGAACAGTTCAAGAAATTCATTTCTTCCAATGAGATGGATGTTGCTGTTAATGTTCCAAATCTTTCAAGGTTCAGGGTGAATCTACTCAGGCAGAGAAAAACAATCGGTCTGGTATTCAGGAGGATTCCCCATGAGATACCCAGACTGGATGACCCTAAATTCAGTTTTCCACCAATTTTGAAAGAGTTTGCAATGAGGCCAAGGGGTTTGATTCTGGTAACAGGTCCATCTGGTTGTGGTAAATCCACCACCATCGCTGCAATGGTTGATTACAGGAATAAGAGGGATGCATGCCACATCATCACAGTGGAGGACCCGGTTGAGTTTATATATCAGGACGAAAAGGCAATCATTGACCAGAGGGAGGTTGGAAGGGATACCCGTTCTTTTGCAAATGCACTAAAATACTCATTGAGGCAGGATCCTGATGTGATTGTGGTTGGTGAGATGAGGGACCTTGAAACGATTTCTCTTGCGATAACGGCTGCTGAAACAGGCCACCTTGTTCTCTCAACACTCCACACCAACAATGCAGTTGAGACCATTGACAGGATAATTGATGTTTATCCTCCATTTCAGCAGAGACAGATTAGACTCCAGTTGAGTGCGAACCTTGTTGGTATCATTTCACAGGTGCTCCTGAAGAGGAAGGATGGAAAGGGACAGATTGCAGCATTTGAGATTATGGTCTCCATAGCCGCAGTAAGAAAGTTAATAAGAGAGGCAAAAACTCACCAGTTGGGCTCAATCATGCAAACAAGGACAAAAGAGGGCATGAAGACCATGAATATGTCCCTTGTGGAACTTGTGAGGAAGGGGCTTGTTTCGTATCATGAGGCAAAGAATGCCTCTCCAAACCCAGAGGAGTTTGTTGAGTTACATGGAAAATATAAACAGGGGGTAGGACATGGGTGAGGTGAAGGATGTTGAGGAGCTTTTAAAAAAGGCAGAAAAACCAGGTCAGGATGCACTCAAACTCCATCCATTCTACAGAGGCAAGATTCAGGTAATGCCAAAGTGTGTTGTGAGAAGCCTTGATGATTTTGCAATCTGGTACACGCCAGGGGTTGCTGCACCCTGCAGAGAGATTGAGAAAGACCCTGAGAAGGTCTGGGAGTATACAAATAAAGGTAATACTGTTGCCATTGTCTCTGATGGAACAAGGGTGCTTGGGCTGGGTGATATTGGCCCATACGGTGCCCTTCCAGTGATGGAGGGAAAGGCCTTAATTTTTAAGTATCTTGGTGGTGTTGATGCCTTCCCTGTTGTACTGGGAACAAAGGCCACAGAACAGATTATCCAGGCAGTTAAGTGGATAGAACCCTCCTTTGGTGGTATCAATCTTGAGGATATTGCTCAACCCAAGTGTTTCACCATCCTGAATACTTTAAGGGAGGAAATGCCCATCCCTGTGTGGCATGACGACCAGCAGGGGACAGCAACGGTGATCCTTGCAGGTCTTCTCAATGCAGTTGAGTTTGTGGGAAAGAAGAAGGAGGATGTGCGGGTTGTTTTAGTTGGTGCTGGTGCTGCAAACATAAGAACAGCCCACATCCTTATAAAGGCAGGGTTCAATCCTGAACTCATGATTGTTGTGGATTCAAAGGGTATACTTCACAGGGACAGGGAAGACCTTGCAAAGAGGTATCCTGAGAAGTGGGAGATTACCCAGATGACAAACAAAGAGAACAGAAAGGGTGGTCTCAGGGAGGCAATGATTGGTGCGGATGTAATAGTTGGTGCTTCAAAACCAGGTCCTGGTGTGATAAATCCAGAGTGGATAAAAGATATGGCAAAAGACCCCATTGTGTTTGCATGTGCAAACCCTGTTCCTGAGATCTGGCCCTGGGAGGCAAAGGAAGCGGGTGCAGCTATTGTTGCTACGGGCAGGTCCGATTTTCCCAACCAGATAAACAATTCCCTCGGATTCCCTGGTATCTTCAGGGGTGCCCTTGATGTGAGGGCGAAGACCATAACCGATGAGATGTGCATTGCTGCTGCAGAGGAACTTGCAAAGATAGCAAGGGATAAGGGGCTGAAAGAGGATTACATTATCCCAAATATGGAAGAGTGGGAGGTGTTCCCCAGAGAGGCGGCTGCTGTTGGTGAGATGGCCATAAAGCAGGGTGTTGCCAGAATAGATGGATACACCTATGATGACCTGATATCCATTGCTGAAAAGAAGATTAAAGAGGCAAGAGATTCACTTAAGTTGTTGATGGACAGCGGGTTGATACCCCAACCAGATGACGATTAAAGTGCTTGACAAAAAAAATTCTTTTGTTTATACTTTATATATGTTAATCTTGAAAAAACCAAAGAAGGGGGTGCTATATGCGTAAGGTTTTCCTTGCACTATTGTTTATTGTGGCATTATCCATCTTTGCGGGTACTACGGGTAAGATTGTTGGGCGTGTCTATGATGCCTCAACCAAGCAAGGATTACCGGGTGTGAATGTTATTATTGAAGGAACCACAATGGGTGCTGCCACAGACCCTGATGGGTACTTCGTGATACTGAATGTTCCACCCGGAACCTATGATGTTACAGCACAGATGATTGGTTATCAGAAGATGACAATCAAGGGTGTTCAGGTGATTGCAGACCTGACAGTAACCCTTGAATTTCCTCTTCAACAGACAGCAGTTGAAATTAAAAAGGGTGTTGTAAAGGTCGCAAAAAGGCCAATCATCAAGAAGGATGTTACAACCTCTGTGGCAATTATGGACGCAGAGCAGATGAATGCAATGCCGGTAAATACAGTTACTGGAGCAGTTGTTCAGTCTGCTGGTGTTGTTGCCGCAGGTGGTCTTCATGTCAGGGGTGGTAGGGCAACAGAGGTTGTGTATGTTGTTGATGGTATTGAGATGAGAGACCCATACACTGGTGGCTATGACTCTCACATTCCCCAGATCAGTGTTCAGGAAACAGCAGTGTTTACAGGTGGATTTGGTGCAGAGTATGGTAGTGCACAGTCAGGTGTTATCAACATAGTTACAAAAGAGGCACCTTCAAAGATTACAATTAATTTCACGGGAAGAACGAATGATGCAATGGGTCTTACAGGACTCCAGAAAATCCTTGATGCAAATGAACAGTGGGCATACAGGTGGGGCAATTATACCGCTGACACAACAGGTCAAATAGTTGATTCCACGATACTTGATTCTGTTTATGAAATAAGGCCTGAAAAGTATAAGAGGTTTGATTGGTTCATTGGATTCCCTATAATTAAGAAAAAACTTGCACTCGCATTCTCTGGCGAAATAACCAAGTCTGATGGACATATTATAAATTACGAAGCCACAGACAGGAAAACTTTCAATGGAAAACTTACAATTCACCCGTCTCCAAACATTAAGTTAACACTGCATGGGTTGTACAATGTTGAATACCCCAGATGGTATGGTGCAAGCTGGAAGTTTAATCTTGATAATCTTCCCGAACAGAAGGACTGGAGTTATGCATTTGGAATAAACTTCTCCCATGCACTTTCCTCAAATACATACTGGGAACTCAAATTCAACAACTACTCCACCTTTATGAAATACGATGTATTTGAGGATGGAAGTTTTGACCTGAACGGTGATGATTATATAAATTCTACCGATACCACACAGTACTACACAGTGGTTGACCCATATACAGGGGATACAACGATTGTTGAAGTGCCATCTGACAGGAATGGGATTGATGACTTCACAGACCAGGACAATGACAGGAATGTGGAGATTGACACTCTGGGTGAAAGGGGTTCTGATTGGCCAGACCTTACAGATTATCCCTTCACAAGGGTTCAGGATGTTAATGGTTATATCACAGCTGGATATTACAGAGGTGCATATCACTACGATGAGAAACAGATCTGGACTCTTAAGGCAGACTTTGTGAGCCAGATCACAAGGGAGCATCAGTTAAAGACAGGTGTTGAAGCAAAGTACTATGAAATATTCAACTATACAGTGGATATGGCATCAGGTGGTAATGTGTATATGACATACACCTCTGCATATCCAAGTTCCTATGCTGCATATATACAGGATAAGATGGAGTTCAAGGACTTTATCGTGAACGCTGGATTCAGATTTGACCTGTTCAATCCAAACTCCTACATGCCAGCAGACCTCTATCATCCTGTTACGGATGTATCAAGGGGCGGAGAGATACTCAACCCTGTGAAAACTACATGGAAGTGGAAAATCAGTCCGAGGATTGGTTTCTCATTCCCCATCACAGAGAGGGATGTACTCCACTTCACCTATGGTCACTACTTCCAGATTCCACCAATGCATATACTTTACACCAACAATACATGGGACTTCTCAGGTGCATTCCCACTTATAGGGAATCCTGATATTGATGCAGAAAAAACCGTGTCATACGAGGTGGGTGTTAAGCATGCGTTCAATGACTACATGAAAATAGACATCACTGCCTACATGAAGGATATAAGTGGTCTCACAGATACAAGGCAGATATTCTACACAGCACTTAACTACTACACACTCTATACAAACGCAGACTATGGAACTTCAAAGGGTATAGAGGTTGCCATCCAGAAGTTCCCTGGTGGTGACATCCTTCCATTCCTTACCTTAAACATCTCCTACACCTTTGGTATAGCAAGGGGTAAGGCATCGTCCTATAGGCAGAACTATGACTTCACATGGGCTGGGTACGTGATACCTGCTGAGGAGCACTACCTTGATTGGGACCAGAGACACACATTGAATATGAGCATAGGTTTTGTCACAAAGAATGCTGGTATAAACTTCCTCACAAACTATGGTTCAGGTCTTCCATGGAGTCCTCCATCAAGGGGTAGGGTCCAGTTGATAAATACTGAAAGGCTTCCCTACACCCTTACAACGAATGTGCGTGCACATTACGATTTCCTGATTGCGCGTAAACTCAAGACATCATTTGTTGTGGATATATACAATCTCTTCAACAGGAAGAATATTCTTGGTATTGCCGATGCAGAATGGTACAATGCGTATAAGGATGAGGATATCTATAAGGCTGCTATGGGTGCATACAAGGATCCAAGGAATATATCCAGGAGCAGATTTGTCCGTCTGGGACTTGAGATTAAATTATAAGGAGGAAGTATGAGAAAGATATTGATTATACTCACGTTGGTTGCGTTCTCCAGTGTTTTTGCCAGAAGTTTAAACTCTCCGCAGATGCCCAACTCTGGCAAGGCGTGTGTTCCTGAATTCAGACCCCACATCATTGGTAACGTATGGAATGTTGAGAGTAATGTGGGGATTTTTGGAGACCCCAACGCAGGATCCACAGGAAATCCTTCTTTTGACTGGCCAGGTGGTTATGGTTACTACTATCAGTGGGAAGGTAGATTCTGGATTGGTGCCAAGGTTGGGGATAATGTCTATGTTTCACATGCTGGTTATGGTGAATACGAGTTCTCACCTTCTGATGATCCGGCGGATAACTGTGGCTGGTTAAAGATTGGTCCAGGTAAATCGCAATGGGATATAGTGAGTGTCTATACTGACTACGGTTCATATTATAGCAACCCATATCCGCTTGGCATAAAGGTTATACAGAAGTCGTATCAGTGGAGTGTTGATAAATTCAACCAGTTCATTGCTTATGAGTTTTATGTGATCTATGATAGGTCAAATGGAATGAGCGGGCTTCCTACCACGCTCACCGATGTCCTTGTTGCAATAACCTTTGATTCTGACGTTTGTTCGTATGATGCCTCTGACCCACACATTGATGATATGGTGTGTTTTGATGGTTATACATGGGGAGAATGGAATGATTTGACAACCCATCCACTCCCCGTTGATGAGGTTACAGTGCTTGCTGATACCACACTGGACGAACCAGATGGAATTCCAGATAACTGGCAGATTTACGGTGATGACCCTGATGAAAAGACCCTTGATGGCGATACTATACTTATTCCAAGGAACATGTCCTATATTTACGATGATGATAATCCAACCACACCAGAGGACGACACTGGAGAGGATGGTGGTTGTCCTGGTTATATATTTGGAAGGCTGATATACGCTCCACCAGCAAAGTATGACCTATATGGTGTTGATAAGAATGGGGATTCAACAAGAATTCCGCTTGTTTATACGCACTCCTGGTGGAACTGGAACAATGACCCCGGAACTGATGAGAATAAGTATGATTATATGGCTGGAACACATTCCATGAACTTCGGATATAGATTCATGCCCATTCCTTATGATGTTGGTGCAGCAACATTTGACTACAGGTTCCTCCAGACTTATGGACCATTCCACATCACAAGTGGAGAAACCCTGAAGATTGTCTTTGCTGGTGGTGTTGGTTATGGACTTAATGGAGGTTTTGATACCAAGTTTGGTCAGGGTTATGTGAGGGGTGCAAGGCAGGTTGCTGATTATGCAATGACTGCATATTACATGGGTTCAACAAACAGTGACCCAAGACATCCCTCTGCACCGGATGAGGACATCCACTGGCTTATTCCACTGCCACCTGCAACACCTGAATTACACTATTCAGTCTTGGGTAATCAGGTTAAACTGGTCTGGTCAGATATTGCAGAGAAGACACCAGACCCACTTGATGGAATGCTTGATTTTGCAGGATACAGGGTTTACAGGGCCGCATGGAAGGCCTCAGGTTGGGAACTCCTTGCTGACTTTGACTCAGCATATGCTGCTGCAAATGATGGAGAATACCCTCATGAATATGTGGATTCAACAGCACTCCCTGGCATTCCCTACTACTATGCAGTTACGGCGTATGACTGTGGCCGGCCTGCTGACACAATCCAGGGGACACCTGCAATTCCGTCTCTTGAAACAGGAAAGAGTAATTACTTAAAGAAGAATGGTGCACCTTATCCTGTTATTATTGTCTCAAGCGTAAATTCAAACCTTGATAATGTAAAGGTTGTTCCCAATCCTTATTATGGTTCAGCAAGCTGGGAACCCCAGTACACAGAGTACATGAACAAGATAGCCTTTACAAATCTACCTGCCAATTGCCGTATCACAGTATACACAATAAGTGGAGATAAGGTATACGAGGCTGAACACAGGGGTGCAACAGGAACATTCTTCTGGAACCTGAGGTCAAGGGGTGACAAGGAGATTGCAAGTGGTCTGTATCTGTACAAGGTTGAACAGTATGATGATAATAATGAACTTGTTGACTGGAAAATTGGAAAATTTCTTGTGGTAAGATAGGGGGTGCCTGATGAAAAGAACTCTGTTGCTTGTAATACTTGTATTTATTGCACTTGGTCTGAACGCCCAATTTGCCAAGGTAGGAAATAATGGGTTTAAGTTCCTGGATATTTCTGTTGATGCCAGGGCTATTGCTATGGGCGAGACTTATGCAGCACTTGCTGATGGTCCTTCTGCAGTCTTCTGGAATCCTGCTGGGATAAATTTGTCAAAGGGTATAAATGTTTTCACCCATTACAACAAATGGTGGAATGATATAATGCATGGCAGTTTTTCATTCACATACAACCTTGGACTTGCAGGGAATTTGGGTGTGTTCTTTGTAGGACTTCATTCTGGAGATATAGAGGTTACCACGGTTGAAAATCCTGATGGAACAGGAGGTGTTACATCCTATTATGCATACGCGGCAGGTTTGACGTATGGCAGATTCCTGACTGACAGGTTCTCCTTCGCGATAAATCTGAAGATACTTGGTGAGAACTATGGAACAACACCCAATGGCGATGCCTGTCGTTCTCTGGGCTTTGGCATGGATGTTGGTGGCTTGTATGTTACCAGTTTCAGGGATATGAAGATAGGATTGGCGGTCATGAATTTCGGTCCTGACATCACACCATCAGGAACCTATCCAAACTATGAGAATGGTGAAATTGTTGACTCAGCTAAGACTTTCAAGAATATACCCCTCCCAGGAGGGTTCAGAGGTGGTATTGCCTTGACACTGTACGAGACAGAGATGATGAAGGTGATAGGTGCCTTTGATGTGTATCATCCCAGTGACAATGTGGAGCGCTACAGCCTTGGCGTGGAAGCAGGGTTGATGAATATGGTATTCCTGAGAGGCGGTTATGAATTTGGTAGGGACGACAATGTTCTTGCATTGAATACAGGACTCGGGTTCAACATACCTGCTGGTAATGTAAAGGTCAAGGTGGACCTTGCGTACTCGTACGGCAACTATCTTCCATCTACCGAAAGAGTCTCTCTGAAAGTAGGCTTTTAAGAAAGGAGGATGAGCATGATAAAAAGGTTAACATTGTTATTGCTTATACCAGCCTTCCTGTTCGGGGCGCAGCTCTATGAGAACAGATATTTCTGGACACTTGATCAGGGATTTTACAAACTCTACAGGCAAATAGGTGGTGTGGCAGTGAAGGTTGATAGTAATATTACTGTCTGGAAAGAGGCTGCCTATGCACCTTTAAGTTTAACCATTGCTGACCCCTTCAGGAACATGGTTATTTTTAAGTCGTATCTTTCCGATACACTCTTCTACAGGTACAATGTGAATACAAACTCCTGGAACACATGGGTATTTAATAGGGCTGATAATATCTACGATATTAGTGTTGCTTATGTTCATACTGGTTCAAGGACCATACTTATGCTGGGAACCGAAAGGGAGGCCTACAGAACATACAACTATGGTTCCTGGGTACCCCTGAGGTTTTACGGTGAAGTTAGAAAGGTGGCGGTTGGCCCTGCAAAACTGTATTCAACCTCAATCTCAGCAGTGAGGTTTTATGGATTGAAGGGTGATGGAATTTTATACAGAAAGAATGGTGGTTCAGCACTTCCGCAGCCCATTGGAGCACTTGACTTTTATAATGATGGATTTGAGGTGGCTGCTGACAGTAATCTGAGCACCCTGCCAGTTAGATGGTCACTTAATACAGCAACCACCACTATTAGAAGGGATACGGCGAATGTGAACTCAGGTAGTTTCTCCCTGCTTGTGTCTCCAGATACGATGGATGTGGGTGTTAGGTTTGATTATTCAGATACGATCACACTCAACAACTTCTTTGTTACGTTCAATATATATATAGATACTACGGGTGCTGTTGATACTACTGGAAATATCAGGCAATTCACATCTGGAAAGGTAAAGGTTGCTGTTGATGGATACTCCTCGGAAATAACACTCAAGAGCAATGGTATCTATGCAAAGGGTGAAGATATACCCTTTGATACCCTTTATCTGGGAACATGGACAGATAATGTTATCTCCTTTAAGGTAGACGCTGAGAACCATCTTCTTGAGATATATGGTCCTGGTATGGGTGAGAGAAAGGTTGTGCAGATGGATTCAACAGGTGATGCAAGTGGTGTAGATTTCACCATCTCACCTGGAATGCAGCCATACTACATTGATGACCTTGCCATAAGACCTGAACTACTTGCACTTGCAGCCCATGACACCCTTGCAGATTTTGTGTATGCAGCCACTGAAGAGGGGATATATCTCTGGAATGATACACTTTCTACACCGGATTGGGTAAAACTCTTCAGTTATCAGGGGCATATAGATTTCTTCAGTTATGATAACAACGGAAACTACTATGTTGCGGTTGACAAAAATGCACACAAGGTCTATGCATCTTTCAACAAGGGGAATACATGGAGTGATGTAACTGGTGACCTGTCTGTTGATGAGATATATTCTGCTACTGTGGATACAGATGGTAATATATACCTTGGAACCTCTGATTTTGTATATAAACTGAGTGGTGGTTCCTGGGTAAAGATTTCAAACACCCTTCCTGATGCCTTTGTTGATTATGTTAAATATGTCAGGGGAATCAGTTCATTCAATCCAGATACTCTGTTTGCTGGTTGCCCGGGTGGTGGATTCCTTGTTGTTAACGATACCTTCAAATGTATTAATGATACACTACTTGACCCCTCTCTTGCCTTCCCCATGGATTCCATAGTGGACCAGGTTCATAGTTTCTTTGCTGGCTCAAATGGATGCGTAGCAAAGATTGAAGAGATACTCTCTACTGATATGCCCGACGTGGATAAGAATTCTCAGGTTGATGTCCTGCTTATGGATATTCAGGACCTTGATATTCAGGACCAGAGTACTGTTGAAAACTGGTGTTTCTCTTACATGGATACGCTGAATGAGCATGTAAACGATTCCCTGCACCCCTATTCAAATCATGCCGAGATTATATATGCAGATTACAGAAAATTCTACGAAAACCCGGAAAAGGCGAAATGGCTCTACACCAAGAAAATAGCAAAACTTGCTACCTGGTGGTTTGATAAAAAAGAACAGAACTGGTTGATATATGGTATTGCAGATTATGCAAGGAGTAAGTTCTTCTTCGGGGAGACACCGGACACAAACAACATAAGCATCGGTTTAACTGGTTCAGGTGTTCCGCTTGTTTCCAATGATTCAACAAGATTTGCAGACCTTCCATACGTATTTGTTAGATATGTTGAACAGAGGTATGGTATTACTGGTGTTAGGGAGTTGCTTAAGGTCAAAGGATACAAGGTTGTTGATCCATTCACAGGAAGAATGGACACTGTGATTCTGAGTGGAACAGAGGGTGTGGATACATTCCTGTACAGACAAAGCACAGACTTTGAAGACTTTATAATTGACTTTATGGATGCGGTTGTTAAAGGAGAAATAACTGCACTCCCCAACCTGAGTATAACCCCGCTTGCTGGTACAAATACCATGGGTTATATCTACAAATCCTCTTACTACTCAATGAGGGGGTTTGATTTTAACCACACCCACTTTGATACAACCCTTGGAACCATACTCAGGTTTAATGGCTCTGATTATAACAAGTTTGTCCTTGGTGTGTACTGGAAGCAGAATGATTCAATCACCTCTTCGGAGATTGTGCATCTCACCGAGGGTTCTGATAACATCTACGACACAGATATTTCTCCATTACTCGCAGATACAACCAAGTCACTATTGTTTGTGGTAATGTCTCCCACACAGAAAGGGATAGATGCATTCTATGGATACTTTGGGCTTGATAATGACCTTGCGAAGGGCAACATTTATCCTGGAGTGATACAGAGTCCGATAGCAGAAAGATATCTGACCCTCTATTTATTCACAACACGCAGAATATACAGGGATGTAGGGTATTCTCCGTCCTATCCTATTGCAGTTGTTGAAAGTGATACCCTCACCCTGAATTATATTGGCACACTCTCTGATGGAGAATACCAGTTCAGTACGAACTATATCCTTGAAAACACACCTGGTACAAAGACCTTCTATATAATGGGTGAAGACCTTCCAGGTAATAGGTACCTGGATTCTCTAAAGGTTGGCACCTATTATGTCACAACATCGGGTGGTATTGTTGCCATAGGTCTTGGAAACAGTGTTGTGATACCATACGGAGCGATTGATGGTAATATGAGGGCTATATCAGGCAGAGGATTCGCCTATGTTGATTTTGCCGAATTGAACAAGCCTGTAACCCTTGTGATGGAGATACCTGAAGGTATCAAATCCCCTGTTGTTGCAAGATTCACAGGGGATGCCTGGATGAAGGTTGGTGGTGTGGTTGGTAATGGTCATATTGAGGTTAATATAAATTCAGGTGGCTCATATAGAGTGATAGACGATGCTCAGGCCAAAACGGATGAGAAGATGGTGTTCTCAGTGAAGATGCTGTCTCCAAATGTCTTCAGTGACAGAATGCTGTTAAGATTCATGCTCCCCGATAGAGGCAGGGTGAAAGTGGATGTGGTGGACGCCAGTGGTAGAGTGGTACGCACGCTTGTTGATAGAACATTGAATCCTGGAGTATACTATCTTGATTGGGACAGAAAGTCAGATACTGGAAACACAGTGCCAAGTGGAGTTTACTTCATAAATGTTGATACTGAGCATGGAAAAGTCACCAGCAAAACTGTTCTCATAAGATAGGAAGGAGGTTATCGTGAAAAAGGTATTGTTTATTCTGCTGATACTTTTACTCCTTGCCGGGTGTTCAGTTAAAGATAAAGGCTGGACAAATCCTGTTCCTGCTGACCCTTCTGGGTATCTTGGTAAGTTATTAACCGATGGGTGGACTTTGTATTCTCAGGGTAACTTTGAGGCATCTTATGCCAAGTTTGACTCGTTTATGTTGATGAATGCTGACTCCTTTGATGGTTATATTGGCAGGGGATTCAACAATATAGAACTTGGGGCCACCCAGAGCGATAAGTTTGATGAAGCAGATGTTGATTTCAAGTTTGCCCTGTACCTTCTTGATGCAGACCAGCCAATGATGGAAGACCAGTTTAAACTGAACTATGTAGGTTTAAGAAATGATAGCCTCTACTACGTTTTGGGCTATAACAAACCAATCCTGTATATTGATGGTGATGTGGAATTGGTGGTTTACATTGATTCCCTCCAGTACACTACAACCCTTCCAGTCCATGCCTACCTTGACACACTGGTTCAGGTTGCGACCACTACCAAAGACTTTATTGTGTCCGGCAACGATACACTTTTTGTTCCAGGGGATCCTTCAATTGATTCCTGTGCATTCTTTGCCCAGATTACACTGGTGGATAGCACCCTGAATACAAATCTTCCTTCTCCAGTGGGTGCAGTACTAACGGGGCTGTGCCAGTTAAATCAAGCGCGTTACATTGTGGAGGCGAAGGATAAGTACATCAAGTCTTCAATCCAGTATGGTGAACTTGTGCGTGTTCTGTTTCCTGATGATTTTGCCGATGGGCTTCCTGAAATTTATGACGAAAGTATAAATAGAAGGAATGCACTCGTTATCCTTGCACAGGACTTTTTCTATGCAGGTGATTACTACAATGCACTATGGCGTGCTTTGAAGATAAACCCCGGTTTATCTGTTGATTCAACTGCTGCTGACTTTGTTAAACAGTTGCAGCAGGCAATTGAAAATCTGTAAGGATTAAAAAAACCAAAAAGGAGGTGTCTATGCGTAAGTTGTTGGTTGTTGGGCTGTTTGTTGGGGTCATCTATCTTCTTGCAGCTGGTTATGCGGATGTGTATCTTGCTCCTACAGGAATGAATGGCAAGAGCACAATTGTGACAAAACTTCCTGAGATTACCATTGACAACACAAATAGTGTGAAGGG
>QNDZ01000019.1 GCA_003646055.1 bacterium | reverse complement strand
CGCCCTCTCTCACTATTAAATGGTAGAGTTTAATCCCTTCATAATTGCCAAAGTCAAAGGTCACACCAAAGGATGATTTTATGTCTTTATATTTGATTTTTGCACCATCTCTGGGTGAATCAAGTCCGTGAAACTCAGGGAGATTTTCAGAGTGAAGTTCAGAGAAATCGCAGGCCATTCCCTTTGAGATGCTCAATTCACCCACTGTTGTCTTTCCCTCAAAATTAGAAAATGTAATGGAGTTTTCATCCTTGAAGATGGAACCTCTCAAGGTTAAAGGATTAGATTTTCCATTGTAACACAGTGCTATATCCCCCTCAGGTGAAATGAATGACAGATATCCCTTCTGTAGCACTACATTTAGCTTGCCATCCTCAACATAGAAGGATACAACACTCTCATTTCCTATTTTCAATGTATCGTTTTTCCAGAGGAAGTACACAAACCCATTGTATCCCGTTAGATATGTTCTGAAGGGCAGGGTGAGTGAGTCATCAAGGTCATTCAGACCTTCAAAGTCCTGAACCAGCACATCCCTTTTTACAAGCACCTTCATAAGGTCTGGATTTTTACTTATCCTGTATTCAACCCTTCTGTTCTTGTCCCTTCCCTCCTGCGTTCCATTATCAGCAATGGGTTCGAATTCACCTTTTCCATCAACAGTTATATTTTCGTGGTTGACTCCAAGTTCAGAGAGGAAAGCCTTGACAGTTTCAGCCCTTGCAAAGGATAGTTTCATGTTGTACTCTTCGGTTCCAAGGGAGTCGCAGTGTCCTGTCAGTGTTATCTCCATATCCCTGAAAGAGAGCATGTACCCAATAAGTGATATCAGGGTATCAGGGCTGTTGATAGAGAAGTTTGCACTATCAACCTTGAAAAAGAGGCCCTCAATTGGTCTATCCACAGACGGTTCTAAAACCACAAAAGCGAATATTAGGTACAGTATTTTGACACCTCCTTACTTTTTAATAAGAGTCCTGTTATTTCTGCAAAACTACAAACTCAACCCTTCTGTTTCTTGCCCTGCCTTCTCTGGTCCGATTTGATGCTATTGGTCTGGTTTCTCCGTAACCCCTTGCTATCAATCTATTGGGGTCTATTCCGTGTTTGGTGACTAAATATTCCTTAACTGCTTCTGCCCTCAACTGGGAGAGTTTCATGTTGTATGATGCCGAACCCTGTGAGTCTGTGTGACCTTGAACTTCAATCAGGAGAGTTGGATTACTCTCCACAGCCATTTTTATAGATTTTGCAACCTCGTCAAGATAAGGATAGAATTCAGGTTTTATAATAGCCTTTCCTGTTTCAAACTCTATCTTGTGCAGGATAAGTTTGAATTTTTTCCTCACAAGTCCCACTTCAAGGTTTGTGGTTTGTTTTCTCTTAACAGTAAATTTACCCGACCACTCATAGTATTTTTTGCTACCAGGATGCACCTTTACATTGTATTCGCCCTGTTTCAATTTAAATGTTGCCTTCCCGATGACCTGCTGATTTATCACTTCCTTTCCATTTGCATCTGTAATTACTATGACCCCATTGCCCAGCCTGTTGTCCTTGAGGTCAAACACCTTTACATTCACAGTTCCCTCAAGCACATAGGGTTCAAGTGTAATCTTCTCCCTGCTACTTCCCTCGGGTATTTCCAGTTTAGAGCTGTAAACCTCATAATTTTTTGCCTCTATACGGATGCTTGCAGGTCCTGTATATTCTGTTTTCAGTTCATATACACCATCAACAGGTCCTTCATATATAACATTCCCAGCAGCGTCCTTTATACTCACTGACGAATTTACAGGGCTTCCCTTTTCATCAACAATAAGAAGGGAAAGAGTATTAATCTTTTTGAAGATAAGGGGCATTGCATAGGTCAATCCAAATGCAACCCTTGGTCTCCATTCTCCTCCTGGAAGAAATTGCTCAACCTTGGTGAAGGCAAACCCAAGGGTGAAGGCTTCCATTTTATACTTAAGACCTATGTTAAAGTCTCTACCGTCAAACTCAAATCCATAAGAAACAGGACCTGTTTTATAATAAAGAGAACCAAAGAGACCTATGAGGAGGTTGGGATTTTCAAGGACTGGCAGATGGAACCATTGGCTTCTTGGTCCATAACCTATAAACCTTCCTCTGCCAATACCTATGTTAATTACCATATTCTTTAATGCTTCTTTTGTTAGAACCGCATAGAGTGATAGATTCTCTGCAGGGTCATCTGGATAGGAGATATCGTCATCCCAACCACCAAGTGAATCATTCCCACCAACAGGTGATACATTCCCAGTGTAGGTTATATCATCAACCCCTATACTTATGTCAAGTCCACTCTGGGAATCAGAATAGACAAGGTATTTGGCTGCAATAACATAATTTTTCAGGGTGTATGCAGTAAATGCAACCTCAAGTGTTGGAAGGAATGTATAAGATATGTTCAGATAATCAAAATCTATGGGGTGGTTCTCGTGGTCACTTGTTCCAATGGAGAAGGAGCCGTTAAGTCCTATCCGTATCTGGTTCTGTGGAGAAAGAAAACCTACGGGTGTGTCAATGAATGATGTGGTTCTATTGAATTCAGGAAATACAATCAAGGGAACCAGGATTGCAATGAGGAGTGGAACCCTTTTCATCATCATAAACCTCCTTGCTTTTAAGGTATAATCCTCTGCCCGAGGGCAGACTTCTTACCTGGAGTGTTGTCAAAAACCTCTATGATATAGAAAAGCAAACCAATAAACTTTTTGGGGAACTCGCCATGGAAGTAACTGTGGATGAGATTGGTATATTCAACACAGTTCTTCTCGTAATCTGATGCATCAGGGTCTTCTGGATGGATAACCCTTGCGATTGTTCTTATTTCATAACTTGGAATGTCAAGAAAAACAATTGTTGCTACAGGGTTGGCCATAAGATTGAGGAATGAGTGGGTCTCAAAATCTGGTGTTGTATATAGTTCCAGTGAGACCTGGAGTTTTTTGTTGAGTATCTCAGGGTGTTCGTATAGACTCCTCAGAAAGTCAAGTTTTGTCTTCATTGAACCCTTGTAGGTCTTTTTCATGTATTCAATTTTTTCCTTGATGTATTCTTTTTTAGGAACAAAGCCAATGCCTTTGACCGCATTATTCAGGGTGAACTGAGAATCCTTCCTCCTCACTCCATAGGATGCTATCATACCAGAATGAGGACCAGCGAGTTCAGGTGGTTCCCCTTTCATTATGTTATCAAGGGTTTCAAGTCTTCTTTTTGTATTCCACTCCATAAAGGGGTCTGGAAGTTCTCTTACCTTATAGGTTCTCCATCTTCTCCCTATCTTTGCCCTGATGATGTCTCTTTCAATGTCACTTGTATCCACAGTGGTCTGCCTGAATTTTCCATTCTTCCAGAAAAGATACCTTTCAGAGTGTTCAAGCTCGCCACCAAATAATCTTGGGACACCACCAAACAACATGCCAAGCCCTGCAATCTTCAGAAAATTACGCCTTGTTATCTTCATTTTTCCTCTTTCTCCACTTTCTTTTCAGGTTCTTCAAGTTCATCCTCAATACCCTTAATAGACTTTTTGAACTCACGTATGCCTTTCCCGAGTGCCCTACCAATCTCAGGAAGCCGTTTTGCACCAAAAAGAAGCAAAACGACCAGAAGTAACAGTATAATCTCTGGCCATCCAATTGTTCCAAACATTAATATATTTATAAAGGGTAAATTTGATTTTGTCAAATGTTTTCTGGAACTTTTTTTGATGTTTTTAAGTCTTTAAAAATGAAAACGCATAGACACCTCCAACATGTTTCAGGGGCAGAAATGCCCCTGATTCTTTATTGACACATAAGGAAACAAAAGGTATATTTGAAAAAAAGGAGGAGTTATGATTCTGCTTTATATTTTATCACTGACAGTACCATTGAATACCTTTGAAAGGGAGTCAGGAGTGCGTCTAAAAGGTGAAAACCTTTACCTGAGTGGTGGGTTCAGGGGTGGGTATGTTGTCTACAGGATAAAGGTACCTGAAGGCGCAGTGAAATTCAGAATGGGGTTGAAGATGAAGAATCTTTCCGGTTCAAGTTTGGGGATATATCTGAAGAATTGGGGAAAGATGCGTTCAACAAACCTTCCACCAAGGATTACAAAGATTGATTCTTCTTTCTTTTTATGGGAGGCCACAGATATGGAGGAGTGGTACTCTTCCAGACCTGAGTACCTCTATCTTAAACAGGGTGAATCCTTCAAATTTGTGAAGGATGGGTACATAGAGATTTTGCTGTATGCAGGTGGTGGATTTTTTAAGAGAGGAAGATTCCTGATAAGGGAGATAAATGTAGATTTTTCACGCATTCCAGATACCCTGTATAAACTAATCAAGAGTGATACATTACTCGGTATAGATGGAGAGAGAATCTATGCAGAGGCCTTTTTCAGATACCCATCTGGAAGGAATGATGCTCAGAGGAGGGCACTTGCACTGAGGGGTGCACGGATTATTGGAGAGAAGAGGATTCAGGATGTTTTCAGAAAAGCGGGTTTACCTGTCCCAGAAAATTTTGAGGTTCTCAGCGCAGATTACAGGGATGACGGTGTTATTGTGAAGGTGGCTGCATTCCTTACCTTCTAATGGGGTTGACCATACCATCAAGGTTGATATATTTAAATATCTGCTGGTGTAGCTCAATGGTAGAGCAGCGCATTCGTAATGCGCAGGGTAGCGGTTCAAGTCCGCTCACCAGCTTAAAGGGAGAGGTGTCCGAGCTGGCTTAAGGAGCACGATTGGAAATCGTGTGGGGGACGAAAGTCCCCTCGCGGGTTCGAATCCCGCCCTCTCCGTTTTTGAAAAAAATGGAAAGGGAACAGCAGGTAAAAAAGTTCATAAATTCACTTCTCAAGACCATCAAGGGACTCAAACTTTATAGAAGCAAGTCCAGACTCCCTCAAAGATTCCTGAAAGAAACATACGATATTTTACTGGAACTACTAAAAGATGGGCCTCAAACCTTTGATATTGATAGGGAAAGAATCCTTTACAGCGGGAAAGAGGTCCACAGGGATGACAACAAAATAACCAGCCTTCCTTTGTTCTTTTATAGAAACGGTATAAGGAGTATAACATTTCTTGAGGGACTGGAACTTGAGGAACTTGAAAGGTTTGTGGATATTGTTGCAAAGAGCGAGTTCGTTTCTGACCTTAACCTTTCTGAAGACCTCTGGGAGAACAATTTTGTAAACATTATTTTTACCATAGTTGAGCTTCCCATGGGTGATTATTCCTGGATTATTGAAGATAGGGTGGATGTGTATAAGGGTGGAATGAAGTTTGCAGGAGTATTGCTTCAGGAGGAAAAGAAAATGGAGAGGGGTGAAACAGAGAAATATGTAAGTGGACTCCTTGTGAAGGGGGACAGGGAGGATACGCTTATAAAGACAGTGTTCAATCTTATTCTCCTTGAAAACAATGAAGAAAGGATAATTCAGGTTGCCTCTGTGCTTGGAGAGTATCTTGAACGGTCCATAGAGGATGGGGATGCTGTGCCCCTTCTGATTTTTTTAAGGTATCTTGATGAAAACATTGATAAAATAAAGGTTGGTAAAGAGTATGTTTATGACTTAAAGAGAATACTGTGTGGAGAAAAGGCCTTGAATCTTTATTCCACCCTTTTGAAGTCAGGGGAGAAGAGCAATATTCCACTTGTAATGGAACTGCTCGGAACCTGTGAAGAGGGTGCAGTAAAGGTGATTCAGGAGACACTTGATGATATCATAGATGATGAGACAGTAAGAGAGATGGGTAGAATACTATACAGGGTTGGTTCTAATGACCCAAATTCCATTGTCTATCTTCTGGAATCTGACAATCCAAGGGTTGTTTATCTTGGGCTTGAAGTGGTTAAGGCACTCTCAGATAAAACCTTTATCCCTTACCTTGAGAAACTTTTGAAGGAAAACAGATACAAAGAGAAGGTGATAAAGATACTTATACCACTTGTACCGCGGGAGAGGCTTTTTCATTTTCTTGAAACAGAGGATTACACTATAAGGATGAATGTCTACAGAGCTATCAGGTTCATCACAGGAGAGGATGAGGCAAGTGTTTTTCTGGAGAAGGTAAATTCACCCGATTTCTGGAACCTGTCTACAGATGAGAGAAGGCACATTCTAAGAATAATATCAACCTTTAAATCCTATGACACGGTTCGTGCACTCTCAAGGGTTTTGAGCAAGTACACTATGAATCCAGAGCATATTGAAACAAAAAAATATGCGGTTAAGATGCTTGGTGAAGTTGGAACAAAGGATGCAATCGCAGTGCTGAAAAAACACAGGTGGTCAAGGCATTTAAGAAGGACAGTGAAGGAGGTATTAAAGAGACATGAAAAAGGTTGAAAACTTCATTATTTATTTAACCTCATCAATAAGAACAGCCTCTTACTTTGAAAAGGAGAGCAAGACATTTGATTCACACATCCAGCATTTGTGGAACAGCATAAATGAGTTTTTTCAGGAGCAGGGAATTCTGAAGATAAAGATAAGTTCTTATTACATTTTTGTTAATGAGAACAGGTTTAACATCTCCATTGGTATCATAGGTGCATACAGAATGTTGATTAACGAACTCCTTGGAAGGGGTATTTCAGGAATTACAATAACACAGGATGCATCTGTGAACGATGTAAAGGAACTTATTTTCATCCTTGGGAGAAGCCGTCTCTCTTCAACATCCTATGAAGAGATTGAAAGGTTGATTGAGAAAAGGGGTGTTAAAGGAATAGAGATAGAGAGGAAGGGGGATGAAGAAATCACAACCGAGGGCGCAGGTTCTCTGAGGAGGGCAGCAATAACAGGATTCCTCAACTCAATATTTTATCTCAAGGATGCCATGGAGAATGTGCGGCTTGGGAGGTCAATCAATGTTACACGTGCAAGGAAGATAATCAGAAATTTCATTGACATGGTTACACAGGACGAGTTTTTTGTTATAGGTCTTACCACAATCAAGAACATTGGTTCTTATACCCTGAATCACTCTGTCAATGTTTGTGTTCTGTCAATTGCAGTGGGATTAAAACTGGGGCTTGACAGGAGGGATATTGCTGAACTTGGAATTGCAGGACTCTTCCATGATATTGGTAAGGTTGATATACCTGATGAGATTATAGACAAACCAGAGCCTCTAACAGAAGAGGAGTTTGAGCAAATAAAGAAACATCCCTATCTTGGTGCAGAGCGGGTGATACTTCTCAAGGGGATGAAAAATATACCTGCCTTTGCTGTGAGGGGAATCCTTGAACACCACATTGATTACAATGGTAAAGGTTATCCTGAAATAGATATTGACAAACCAAGCCTCTTTGCGAGAATTATCAGGGTTGTGGATACATACGATGCCATGACAACCCCAAGGGTTTATCAGAAAAAGCCCTATACCCCTGAAAATGCACTGAAATACATTGTATCAAAAAAGGGTGAAATCTTTGACCCCATTGTTGTTGATGCATTTGTTGAGATGATGGGAATTTATCCGCCGGGGAGTGTGGTTGAACTTGATACAGGAGAGATAGGAATTGTGATTTCTCCAACAACCGTTGTAATTATTGATAAGCAGGGGAAGGAAATCTCAAGGACAGACAATATTTACAGGATAGTCAGAACCCTTACACCAGAAGAGGCAGGGATAGACCCGTCTGCTGTTTATTTTGCACTGGGAACAGGCCCTGAAGAAGGTTAAGTTTTATTCTCTTTCAAGGATTGCGATTGTTTCCACATGGTAGGACAATGGGAACATGTTGAACCCGTAAACTTCATCAACTTTAAAATCTTCCAGCAACTTTATATCCCTTGCAAGGGTTGAAGGGTTGCAGGAGATGTAGACTATTCTTTCAGGCCTAATTTCATTCAGGGCAACAATAACATTCTTATGTAGCCCTTCCCTTGGGGGGTCAAGTATCACCTTTGTTGCACCATTGAAGGCATCAAGATTTTCTTCTACCTTTCCCCTGAAAACCTTTATGTTCTCAATGTAGTTTCTTCTTATGTTGTGTATTGCATCGTCAGAACTGAATTTTGATTCCTCTATCAATCTGACCTCCTTTACATACCTTGATACGGAAAGACCGAATGTTCCAACCCCTGAATAGGCATCAATAACTATGTCTTTTTTATCAGGTAATAGAAATTCAGGGAGGAGGTCAATCATTCTCTCCAGGATTTCCTTATTAACCTGAAAGAATGAAAGGGGGGAAACAACAAGATTTAGACCCCCTGTTCTAAATTCAAGGAACTCTTCCCTGTTCCATTTTTTATCAGGGGATATGGAATAATAGACCCCTGCCTCATTCAGTATCCTTCTGTTTTTTCTCTGGTTGAAGTTCCCTTTAAGTATTGCAAAGACCCTTTTAGTATCATCAGTCCGCAGGATTAGTTTTCGCACACCCCTTAGCCCCTGAATGTTTTTTCTGACCTTCATTATATTTTTGTCATCTATAAAACATTCATTCATTAAGAAAGGCCTGTTATCTATCCCGTGAAAAGCAGGTTTTCCCCTGAATGTAGAATACTCAAGTTTGTTCCTGTAATAATGGAATTTACCTGAAATAAATTCTTTCAACTGAATTTTTATGCCTCCAATCCTCTCAATTGTCTCCTGAATGAATTCCTTTTTTATCTCAATCTCTGCTTCTTGTTTGACGTGCTGAAGATGGCAACCTCCACAAACCATATAATGTGGACATATTGGTTTTTTCCTCACGGGTGAAGGTTCAATAATACTTTTGATGGTGCATATGGAGTAATCTTTTTTCTCCCTGCAGTCTGCCAGGACAGTATCACCAGGTGCACTGAAAGGAACAAGATGCACCTTTCCCTCAAACCTTGCAAGCCCCATGCCCCCATAAACAACCTTTTCTATCTTTAGTTTCTTTTCATCCATTTTTTTATCCTGTGGTGGAGTTTCCTTATTCCAAAGACAAGGACACTCATGAATGCTGGAAGTTGCCATAGTTTATGATGTTTTCTTAAATAGATTATCATGTCCTTATGGAAGTGTTCCAATCTTTTTTCTCCTATATTCCTTGTTGTTCCTCCCCTGATGTGTGTCACTTTCACATCTGGTTCAAACAGGCATTTAAACCCATGCTGATTGAACCTCTTAAAAAAATCAACATCTGAGAAGTACAGGAAAAAGTCCTCATCAAAACCACCCAATTCACTGAGAACATCCCTTTTTATCAAAATGCAGCATGACATGGGCTGGGGTGCAATTTGCCTTTTTGTATAGTCAAAGTCAGGGTATTTCCACCTGTTAAAGAAAGGAAAGTTTTTGAAAAGACCTGAAATCCCTGTGAGCAAGAAGATAAAATCCCTGTATGTGGGTATTCTCCTTATAGATTGGATTGTATTACCTTTATCATCAACCAACGTGGGTGCAACTGCATCAACATCTTCAATATCCTTCAACAGGGTTTCAATGTAATTATCAAAGAAAGTGGTTGGTGTTAAAAGGAAGATTGTATCCCCTCTTGAGATTTTTATACCTTTGTTTACCCCTGAAGGATAACCAGAATTTTTTTTGAGAAAGAGTTTTTTTACATTGAATTTATTGATCAAATCCCTTGACCTGTCGGTGGAGCCATTGTCAACAACAATTATCTCCTTCTCCACTTTCAGGGCAAGAACAGAACTGATGCATCTCTCAATGTATTTTTCACCGTTAAAATTGACTATTATAAAAGAGACCATAGGATTTCTGAGTAATCAGCAGCAAGACTGCCCCATTCAAACCTCCAGGGGGGTATGGTATGAGTCTTTTCCCCATTCATCACATCCATAATCATCTCTGAGATTTTTTCTGGTGAGTAACCTGCATGGATACATCCTCCATTTAGAAGCCTCTTCAATTCTCCTTCCTCTGAAATCAGGATTATGGGTTTTCCTGTCCTTATGTATTCAAAGGTTTTACCTGGAATTGTATAGGGGGACTCCTCTGGTGTCAGGAGCAGCAGGAGTGCATCAGAATTCACAATTGTTTCAATTGCCTCCTTCCTATCAAGGTAGCCTCTATAACGGAAGAAGGGGAATTCCTTAAATCTTCTCATGTATTCAGGAAGAATGTTCCCCACAACCTGGAATTTGAAGTTTGTTATCCCTTTTCTTTTCAAAATCTCAAGTGCCTCAATAACTATATCTGGAGAGTGGGTTCTGTTGAAACTCCCCATATAGGTGAGTATAAATTCTTTTCCTTTAATTTTTTTTATATCCTTGAAGTCCTCTTCACTGTATCCATTTGTGATGGTGTAAATGTTACTCTGTCTGTACCTCTTCTGGAACACCTCTGTGAGTCCGGGAGACAATGTGATAATTGCATCAGCATTTTTTACAACAGATCTTTCGTATGATTTTGCCATGTTGTTGAGAAAAGGAAGCAGATAATTCCCCAGAGTACCATCAACATAAGGGTCTCTGAACTCTGCAACCCACCTGTAACCCATTTTTTTCAGAATGAGCCCGGCCATGAACAGGGAAAATGGAGGGGCACTCACAACATAGATGTCGTGTTTTTTTAGTGCGTTAAATAAAAAGGGGAGTATGAGCACCTTGTTGTCAGGGAATGTGAGTCTATCCCTTCTTCCCATTCCACCTGTCCCGCTTATTTTCCCAAGATGGAATGGGTCAATGGTAGGAAATCTTACAACATTCAGCCCATTTGTATCAACATCTTTAATCCTCACATATCTTCCTGGATGTGGGGTATAAATTGAAACATCCCACCCCATCCTTTTCAGATGGAGTGGGATTTCAAGATTTCTATTTATGCCTCCACCAGCAATGGGTGGAAAATAGTAGGTTATCCAGCCTATGGAGGGCAACTTACTTCTTACCTTTTCCCTTCTTTGTGGACATCTTTTCAGCAAGTTCCATAAATGGCTTGAAAAGCTCAATAGGTATGGGGAATACTGTGGTTGAATTGTTCTCTGCTGCAATTTCTGACAGGGTTTGGAGGTATCTGAGCTGGACAGTAATGGGTGATATGGACATCACCTTTGCTGCCTGGGCAAGTTTTTCAGCAGCCTGGTATTCACCCATTGCATTTATCACCTTTGCACGCCTGTCTCTCTCTGCCTCTGCCTGTCTTGCCATTGCCCTCTGCATCTCCTGTGGCAGGTCAACATGTTTAATCTCCACAGTGGACACCTTCACACCCCATGGGTCGGTCTGTTCATCAATGATTTTCTGAAGCCTCATATTTATCTTTTCCCTCTCTGCAAGGAGTTCGTCAAGTTCCACCTCACCCAGAACACTCCTTAAGGTTGTCTGTGCGATCTGTGAGGTTGCATAATAGTAATCCTGAACTTCAACAATTGCCTTTGCCGGGTCCATCACCCTGAAATAAACAACCGCATTTACTTTGATGGAAACGTTATCCTTTGTAATCACATCCTGTGGAGGAACATCAAAAGTGACAATTCTCAAAGATACCCTCACCATTCTGTCAATGATGGGTATGATAAGGATGAGTCCAGGCCCCTTTACACCTATAAGTCTTCCAAGCCTGAAAATTACACCCCTTTCATACTCTTTTAGAACCTTGATGGCATTTGCAAGCAGGAAAAGAACAATAATGACGATTACAGTGATAACCATTACTCCTCCTTTCTTTTAACCTTCAGTTTTAGACCCTTAACATCTACCACCACCACCTCACTTCCCTTCTCAATCTTTTCATCAGAGTATGCATTCCAGTATTCCCCCCTAATAAAGACCTTACCAGTTTTTTCAATGTTGGTTGTTGCAGTACCCTCAAGCCCAATCATACCCTTATCACCGGTTGTTGGCTTACGTCTCATTGCTCTGAATGCCATACCAAATGCAAATACGAAGAATGCAGCTGTGGTGGCAACAGCAGCAATAATTACAGGAAGGGAGATTTTGAGAAAAGAGACATCTGTATTGATTAACATCATTGAACCAATGAACATTGACACAATTCCTCCTATGGTTAAAGGACCGTATGTAGGTGTCAGGGCTTCAAGTATAAACATCACTATTCCCAGTATAATAAGTGCAAGCCCAGCATAGTTTATGGGGAGTGTCTGGAAGGAGAAGAAAGCAAGTATCAGTGAAAGTGCGCCAATGGCACCTGGAACAATCGCACCTGGATGGGTAATCTCAAATATCAACCCATAAAAACCAATTATAAGCAGGATATAGGCAATGTTCGGATTTGCCAGCCTTGAAAGGAATATCTCCCTGAAACTCATTGGTATCTCAACCACATCGGCATCCTTTGTTTTTAAAGTTTTCTTTTCTCCATTTATATCTACTTCCCATCCATCAATTTTATTCAAAAGTTCCTCAACATCCCCAACAATCAGGTCAATCACTCCCTGGCGTAAGGCCTCATCAGCAGTTATGGATACAGATTTCCTTACTGCATCTTCAGCCCATTTTACATTTCTTCCCCTTTTCTTTGCTATTGCCTTCAGGTATGCTGCAGCATCATTTTCCATTTTTTTCTTCATTGTTTCGTCCACCTTTTCTCCACCAGGGCTCACTGCAACTGGATGTGCTGCACCAATGTTTGTGCCAGGGCACATTGCTGCTATATGGGCAGCAAGTGTTATGAAGACTCCTGCTGACGCATCCCTTGCACCATCAGGATAAACATACACCACAATGGGCACTTTTGAATTGAGTTCAGCCTTCACAATATCCCTCATTGCCTGGTCAAATCCACCTGGTGTATCAATGGTGATAACAAGTGCTTCAACATTTTCCCTGTTTGCCCTTTCTATTAAATTTACCAGATAACGGGAAGATACAGGACCAACAATACCGTTAAAGTGTCCAAGATATACAGTCACAGAAAAGAGAAGTATTATACTCATAGTAAAACTATAATCACCAAAAGACCAATGTCAATAATGGATAAAGCTGTTTTTTTCAATATGTTATGAACAACTTTGATTTAAACCCTTGCGAAATCAGCATATTTGATTATTATAAAAATGTAAAATATCTAACTTTCTATCCTTTATCTTAAATGCGGATTCAAAAAGGGAGGTGTGCATGGTGTATCCTGTATTTATTAATGATATTCAAAAAATAAAAGAAATAGAAAACCCTGAAGAACTGAAGTCAGTCACAGAAAAATACATATTCAGGGCAAATGAATATTATCTTTCACTCATTAACTGGGATGACCCTGATGACCCAATAAAAAAGATTATTCTTCCTCAGGTGGAAGAACTTATTTCCTGGGGGAGGCTTGACCCCTCTGATGAGAAACGATACACAAAGATGCAGGGGCTTGAACACAAGTATGGGCCAACTGCACTTTTGCTTGTTTCAAGGAGCTGTGGAGGTATATGCCGTTTCTGTTTCAGGAAGAGGATTTTCATGAAGGAAAGGATGGAGATTCTCACTGACCTGGATGCAGCAATAAATTATATCAGTGAACATGAAGAGATAAACAATGTGCTTTTGACAGGTGGAGACCCACTTATGCTCAGGACTGAAAAACTCACACGAATAATAAGGAGGCTTCTGGAAATTCCACATGTTGATATGGTAAGGATTGGAACAAAGATGCCTGCGTTTTATCCATTCAGGATCACGGAAGATCAAGAACTGATTGACTTTATCAGTGAGTTCAGCAATGGGAAGAAGAGGATATATGTCATAACCCAGTTTAATCACCCGAGGGAGTTAACTGACTATGCAGTAGAGGCCATAAATTTATTGCTCAGGGCAGGTGCAATCCTTGCCAATCAAACACCTATACTTCATGGTATTAATGATGATGTTGACACACTCACAGAACTTTTTGAGAAACTCAGCGTTGCAGGAAGCCCACCTTACTATGTGTTCCAGAACAGGCCTTCCAGTGGGAATAAAATATTTGCAGTCCCAGTGGAAGCAGCATACACTATTCTGGAAAAGACCAAGGAAAGGTTATCAGGGCTTGCAAAGCGTGCAAGGTTCATAATGTCTCATTCCACAGGCAAGATAGAGACAGTTGGTCTTAGTGAAGATTTTATATTCTTCAGATACCACAATGCAGCAGACCCTGAGAACTATGGCAAACTCATGATATTCAGAAGAAATCCAGAGGCATACTGGTTTGATGATTATACACAGCCTGTGGAGGAGTTTGTCCCTGACTTTTCAGAGAGCGTATCGTATTTTGACTAATCCGATAATTTCTGGAACAAAAAGGCCTCCTCTTCAGTCCTTTTTGTTGACAAGTGGGCTTTATTGGTTAAATTAAAAAAAACAAGAAGGAGGTCTTTTCATGAGAAAAGGGACAATAATCCTGTTTATGGCAATTATACTTTTGGGAAGTTCCATTGATCCGGGTGGTGTTTTCCTTATGATCTTCCCTGGTTCAAGGGCAACTGCACTTGGTGGTGCATTCGCAGGTGTTGAAGGGGACGTGTTTGGAACGTATTACAATACAGCATCACTGGGTTTTGCCAATAAAAAACTCATTGGACTACAGCATGCAAACTGGCTCACAGGATTATGGCCTGATATGTACTATGAGTATCTTGCATATGTCCATCCTTTGAAAGAAGACCTTGTTATAACGGGTGCATTCACATACATCACAACAGGGGAAACAGAGGCTACTTATAACCAGCAGGTGATTGCAAGGTTCAGGAATTACGATTTTGCAATAAAGGTTGCTGTTGCCAACAGGTTGAATGACAGAATGGCAGTTTCCCTTGGAATTAAATACATATACAGTTTTCTGGCACCTGAGTGGCTTGTGAGGGAAGTACTTGGTGCAAGGGGTGGTGGACAGGGAAAGGCGTGGGCAGTGGATGGTGGTTTCTTCTATAAAATCCTGCCCAATCTCAACCTTGGTGTGGCCATTCAAAATATTGGAACACCTCTCCAGTATCTTGATGCTGGGGAGAAGGATGACCTTCCAAGGACATTGAGAATAGGTTTGAGTTCAGTGCCATTTGAAAATGATATTCACAGGGTAATGGTGAATGCCGATATAACAAAGATACTTGTTGGAGTAACCTCAAATCTGAGGGATGAGTTTGAAGATACGTGGAAGTCCTTTGGAATTGAATACAGTATATTCAACATATTCAGTTTAAGGGCAGGTTATTTCATTGATATACTTGGCCACAGGGTTGGCCTGACCTGGGGTATTGGTGTTCACTACAAAACATTCCGTTTTGATGTAAGTTCGGACCAGAAAATCTATGAATTTGAAACATCCAACTACAGACTCTCAGCCCAATACGCCTTCTAACATAAAAAATGGTGTTCTCCTCCTGAATAAACCAGAAGGGATGGGTTCCACCCATGCCCTGAATATTGTTAAAAGAGCATTGAGATTGAAAAAGGCAGGGCACGGTGGAACACTTGACCCATTTGCAGAGGGTTTGCTCTTAATCCTGATTGGAAAGGCCACAAGGTTTATGGAGTATTATGGGGAGGAGAAGGAGTATGTGAGTGTGATAAGGCTTGGGGTGAGGACGGATACTGATGACCCTGATGGAGAGGTGATTGAAGAAAGGGAAATCAAGGATATTGACATAGAAAAGGTTAAAGAGGTTTTGAAGAAGTTTGAAGGTGAATTTATGCAGAAGGTTCCCCTTTACAGTGCAGTGAAGATTGATGGGAAAAGGCTTTACAAACTTGCCAGAAAAGGGGCCAAGGTTGAACTGCCCGAAAGGAAGGTTGAAATAAAGGAGATAGAACTCCTTGATTATTCCCTCCCATTCCTCACGATAAGAACCGTCGTGAAAAAGGGTGTTTATCTCCGCTCCCTTGCAAGGGATATTGGTGATGAACTTGGATGTGGTGCATACCTCTATAAATTGAAGAGGATTTCAGTATCACCCTTCACCATTGAGGATGCCTATACAATTGAGGACATAAAGAATGGGAATTATAAGATTATCCCCCTTAAGGACGCACTACCACATTTCCCATCAGTTACCCTCAGCGGGGACGATGTGTGGAAAATAAGGCATGGGATGAAGGTGAGGGGATTTTATCCAGAAGGGATATACTATGTGAAGGATTCCCTTGGGAATCCTGTT
>QNDZ01000018.1 GCA_003646055.1 bacterium | reverse complement strand
TAAATTGCCACATAATCTTGTTGTTGACCGAGAAGCCTTGATGTTGGTGGTGATGGTTCAATAAAAGAAGATAATGCTATTGTCCCTAAACTGGTAACAGCTCCAATCCCGACACCCCATAACCCCAGTAAACACCCACCACCAGCTGGGGGTAAGCAACCTACTAAGAACCATAGGGATTTATTCACATCTGCCTGTGCATCCATCTGCGCCTGCATGCAGGCGTCTGTTGCTACTGGTAGTTGAGCAAGCAAACCCAGTGGGGGCAGAGCCATAAGTACAGCAAGAACAATAAGAACTCTCTTCATGAAGCACCTCCTTTTTTTCCTGTTTTTTTTATTTTATACACCTATTCCCATCCCCTGTCAATACAAGAAGTTCCACGCTTGGTGTTGAATGTTGGGAGTTTTTTAATATACTTTTGATTTACAGTGATAAAGGGGGCTTTTAAACCCCCTTTTTATTAAAACACAACCTGTTTGAACGTTCTACCAGAGTCTCTCTGCCTTACAAAGTAAACCCCAGGTCTCAACCTGATATCCCAGATGTTCTTTTCAGGCTGAACACTCTTAATCATCCTGCCTGTAATATCAAAAATCCTGAATTTTCTGTGCTTTCCTCCTGTTATCCTGATTCCATGCAGAATGGCTGAAACCTTAATAACCTCATCATAAAAGGTCTCTGCAACCACCCTCTCTTCAAAACCATCCTTATATGTAACAAGTGCTGTGTATTTGTTGAACCCCTTTTCTGGTTTATAGTCCTTAATCCTCAGTTCGTCAAAAATTGCGCCTGAATATATTATTCTACTACCCTTCTTTATAACAACATCTGCTTCAACACCTGTAAATAAATTCAATCCTATCCACCCATCTCCAGGGTAGCATGTGAAAACAGGCAGTTCATGTATACCAAGGGGACTGGAACTCCTGAAGTCAGCATACACAGGAAGATGGTCAGAAAAACCATAAAGGGCATCAGCAATACTATCAGGGACAGCATTGTTCACTCCATCATTCACAGATAGATTTAAGTGATTCCCATCATTCCCAAAGGTTGTGTATGAGTTTGATACATAATCCACGCCAATATTATTGTCCAGCTCATACTTGGCAAATATAAAGTCAAACCTGTCATCAAGCCCTCCATTGGAAGACCTTGTTGATTGGGTATGATAAGGTGCAAAAGTAGCGTTATCGTGCCAGTCACCTGGCAGTCCGAGTATGTCCTTTGAACGACCAAGGTTTGTATCGGGCAATGCATGTGCCCTGATAAACTCGGTATAACCACTGTCACTTTCAGAGTTGTAGAAGTTCATATCTCCCACAATCAACCACTCAAAGTCACCTTTTGAACCCTGAAGGTTCTCTATATGCTGTCTTAAAAACTGAGCCTCTTCAAACCTCTGGCTTTCGTACCCTGTGGAGGCCTTAAGATGACAGGAGTATATGTACAGTTGACTCCCATTAACCTCAACAACATATTCGGATATTGCCCTCAAACCATCAGGCGGTATGATGGTATCCTGGGAAACAAGGGAAACAATGGAATTTTTGTAAAAGAGCATATTGTCAGTGTCTGGCCCATCCCAGAATGCAGCCCTGCTCCATGTCCCGATACCTGCCTGATTCAATCTGTTTAAGAGGGTATCAGCCCCTGCCTCATTTATAAGTTCCTGGATAACCACTATGTCTGGATTTATATACCTCATCACTATTTCAAAGTCATCCGCTCTTGCAGAGGCAGAAGTTCCACTGAAATCAAGCACGTTATATGTAAGAACCCTGAACTGGATAAAACCAGTATCCCCTACAATGTAATAAAAATCAGAAGTTGTTGAAACACCTGAAGAGTCGTCCTCTGCCCATAGATAATAATGAACAGTATCCCCTTTGTTGTACTTGGGAATGGTGAAGTAGAAGGTATCAAGCCTTGTGCTGTCATGGTAAATAGAGGTATAAACACCAGAATTAACTTTGTAGTAAAGGCTGTCGTACAAAACCTGTGAATTATCAATTATCCTTGCCTTTATCAGAACATTCTGAAGAAAATTGGGGTTTAAGGGATTCCTTGAAATATCCCTGAACATGGGATGGAAATTCACATCAGCAGAATCTCTGGGCTCTATTTTTGCAGTATCATTGTAAACATCAACACATCCAATTAAGTCCAATACATCATCTGGATAGGGGTGGAGAGTGACGCCCCAGTTATCAACCCTGCATATGCCCGTGCCGTCGTCTATTGTGAACTCTGCACCTGCAAGCCCTGTATCCTGAACAGTGGCATCCATTACCTTAACGAGAAGCCCCTCATATGCCTCAAGATTCACACTATCCGTCTTTGTAAGATAAGGTGGAACATGTTTGCCTGTTGCAACAACACTGTCCTTGAACAGGCTTATCTCTGTAAATCCCCTGTATTCTGAAACAGTACCTTTAACAATAACACTATCCCCCCTTGATACACCCGGTGCAGAGTTTGTATATACATAAATACCATGCCAGGGTGTAAAAGGGCTCTCCTCAATAAAATAACCTGAATTGAACACACCTGTCACAACACCAGTGGTAACAACATTGCTGTCAACATATGGGGAAACAGTGGTCTGTCCCTGAATTTCATATATGGTATGGAAGGTAAAATGAATGGGTCCTGAAATATCATTGGCATCCCGTGGTTCTATCTTAAATCTGCTGTAAGTATATGTCAAAGGACCTGTTATAGTATAAGTATCTCCAACAGTGGGAGTAAATGATACCCCCATGTCGTCCACCATCAAGTTCCCTGTTCCATCATCAACAATCCATTCTCCATAAACATTTGGCAGGGACTCACAAACTGCATCAACAACCCTGATAAGAACACCTTCCCATTGTTCATCATTGGCAGGCCCGGTCTGGACATCAGTTGGGATAAGGGGGGTGGTTGTTCCAAGAACAGAATAGGTGGGAGAAGACCCTATTTCGGTTAATCCATAGTATTCTGTAACTGTACCTGTAACCTCAACACTGTCCCCAACAGAAACCGAAGGTGCAGAACCCAGATAAACATAAATCCCTCTCCATGCTCCACCTGGCTTCATCTCCATAAAGAAGCCCCTTGAAAAAACACCTGTAACTACCCCATATGTCTTAACAACCTGTCCATCATAAGGCGAAGAGGAAGCATGTCCCTGGATTTCCTCAATGGTTACAACAGTCTGCCCAAACAAAACAAAACCTATAAAAAAGAACAATAAAATTATGCGTTTCATCATCACCTCCATTTATTCTGGCTACATATACAAGTTTTATACCTGAAAAACTTTTATTGATTTTCAACAAACTATGGAATATTAATTAAGAAAATTTTTCATGCAAGTGAAAACTCTTCCATCAATATCTGAAGCTACTACCTCCAATGAACTCCCTTAATATTGAAGTGGGGGGTATCTCCTCCTCAGTGATTGGCAGGAAGTGGTTGAGAAAGTTTAAAAGCCTCAGTGCCTCACAGTAGTATGGGTCATCAGCAGTAATGGACCTTAAAGGAGTTTCAACAAAGTTCTTCAACACGGCAAGTTCATACACAAGGGAGGAGTTGAACATCACATCCGCATTCTCCTGGAATGGGAATATGTTCTCCTCTTCCCCTCTCACAACACTCCCCCATCTTTCAAGTGTCACGGAGGGTGGATTGCCCCTGAACAGGGTATCCCTGAATATTCTCCTCAAAAGCCTCACGTCCCTTGTTGGTATTCTATTCAATCTGTTGATATTCAACTGGGTTAATGCACTCACATAAATCTTGTACTTGTATGCATCGTCCACACTCTCAGTAAGCCTTGGATTCAGAGCATGGAGTCCTTCAATAATAAGGATTTCATCAGGTTTTAACCGCATCTTCCTTCCAACCCATTCCCTCTTACCCTTCTTAAAATTAAACCTGGGTATCTCTACCTCCTCACCTGATAAAAGTTTACTCAAGTGTTCATTGAAGAGCTTGAGGTCTATGGCATCTATAGAGTCAAAATATGGATTTCCTTCCTCATCAAGAGGTGTCTTATCCCTGTCAACAAAATAATCATCAAGGCCGAATGCCTTTGGTTTAAGACCATTCACCTTCATATGAACACTCAGCCTCTTTGAAAAGGTAGTCTTGCCAGAGGAACTCGGCCCTGCAATCAGGACAATCCTCACGGTTCCCTTCCTGTGCAGAATTTCATCTGAGATATATGCTATCTTCTTTTCATGGAAGGATTCAGCAACCTTCACAATCTCACTTATTTTCCCTGAAACAACAGACTCATTCAGGTGGCCTATACTCCATATATCAAGTATTTCAGCCCATTTTTTTGTTTCGCTGTATGTTTTCAAGAGTTTCTGCCTTTCTTCTATCCTCCCCAGTTGTGATGGATTTTTTCTATCAGGCAGAATAATCAGGAAACCATCACCCATGCGCACTATATCAAAGAGTTTAAGAAAACCTGTGTTTGGAAGCAGAGGACCTGCGAAATAACAAATATAATCTTTAATCCTGTAAAGGGGGATAAAGTCCCGTGATAGATACTGGATTATCCTCAGGTCATCCTCTTTGTTCTCTTTCTGGAGATAGTAGATTGCCTCATGCTTTGTTAACATCTTCTTCTCTATTTCTATATTCTGCTTCACAAGTTCTTCTATTTCCCTTTTTGCCTGAACAAGATTAAACTCACCACTCTCAATCTCTCCATACAGGGCATCCCCATATGAATGCTCAATCTTAATGGTCACACCTTTTTTGTATGCAACATAGGAAAGAAGAAATGTTATGGTTCTTTCATAGGTACGTCTTCCTTCCGGGTGGGTCAGGTCAAGAAGTTTTATGTCCGCCCATTCAGGGACAATATCGTTCAGCCCTGTGTATTGATTGTCCACAAGGGCAAGTGTAACAGGATAATCCACCTTTCCCACTATCTCAGATACGGTCTTTCCAATCGTTGACAAGTCTTATCCTCCTCTCTTTGTCAAAGTATGCCGTGTTGTTTCTTCCCAGTTCCTTCACCTTATACATGGCAATATCTGCAGTCCTGATAAGTTCCTCAACACTTCCTGCCACTTCAGGCATAGAAGAAACCCCAAAACTTGCAGATATTCTGTATCTTGTATTTTTTGAAATCTTAAACCTTCTACCATTCAACTTCTTCCTCAAAAACTCGGCAAACTCAACTGCCTCTTTAAGATTCATCCCGGGCAGTATAATCATATACTCGTCGCCACCATACCTGACACCAATACCAACATCTTTAATATAACGCTTCAACCTGTTTGCCACAAGTCTGAGTGTATAACTTCCCACAAGGTGGTCAAAACTATCATTCACCCACTTAAAATGGTCAAGGTCAAGGAATATGAGGGAGACTGGATGACCTTCTTTAACAGCCTCATTCACAAGGTCTTTCAAAGGCCCTTCTGTATATCTGGAATTATAAAAACCTGTAAGGTCGTCTCTCAATGTGGACTCTTTTATCTTCTCATAAAGTTTTGCATTCTCTATTGCAACTGCAAGTTGATGAGAAACCTGGGTGATTACCTCTATTTCTTCATTTTTGAATGAATCACTATAATTATTACCTATATCAATTATACCAAGCAACTGACCCTTTTTCTTGATAGGTATAACCATCTCTGAAAGTGTTCCCTCAATCCCTGGAAGATACCTTGTTTCCTTTGAGACATCCTGAACAACAACGGGTTTCTTCAGTCTTATCGCCTCACCAACAATACCTTCACCCTCATAAATCACGGTCCTTCTTGGTGGAAGACCTTCAGCAGTGGAAAATCCCTGGAGAATTACCTTTTTCCCCCTTTTAAGACCGATGCAAACATAGTGATAACCAAATGTTTTTCTTATAATCTCGGCACTTCTATTAAGAAGCAGTTTGAAATCAAGTATTGAAGTTATGTTTCTATTTATCCTTGAAAGCAGGGTCAAATAGTCAATCTTCTGTTTCAAATTCTTTAAAAGATTTGCATTCTCAAGGGCAAGTGCTGCCTGTTCAACATAGGTCTTTATTATTTCAAGGTCTCCCTTTGTGAAAGGCTTTCCATCCTTCTTATTTATAACCTCAACAACCCCAACAAGTTTACCCCTGCTTATCATAGGAACAGCAAGGATCGATTTTGTTTTGAATCTTGATTTTTTATCAACCTCCTTGAAGAACCTTTTGTCTTTATATACATCGTCCACAATCACAGGCTTTTTGTTTGTGGCAACCCAACCTACTATCCCTTTATCCATGGGTATTCTCATACCTTTCAATTTCTCAGCCTTCTCTCCGAACACCTCATGGAAAACAAGTTCTCTTTTCTCTTCATCAAGGATAAAGAGTGACCAGGCCTCTGCCTGGATTAATTCAGAGATATTTACCATTATTATGTGCAGAACCTCGTCAATCCCTTTACTCGGGGAGTTTATTGCTTTTATTATACGCGAGAATATCTTGAATTCAGGTCTCATTCTTCTTCGGGTATAACCTGGTAGAGAATCTTTACTCTACCTCTATCAGAAACAAATTCTCCATCCTCCTTAATTTCAAACTCAATCTCTGCTGGCTCAAGCAAAAGTTGTTTTGACTTATCTTCTTCATCCATGTAATAAATACCAGCCCTCTTTATCCTGTACCCTTCCATGAAGTAGGTCCTTTCACCCTCTCTCATCCTGAGGATGCTGAGCAGTTTCTCTATCACCTCATCATTCTCCAATCTTTCACCGTATCTCCCTGTAAGGTAGAACCTTTCACTATTGAGAATTATATTCATAAGGGTTGGGTGGTCAATCAATATAACAGACCTCTCTGGTGATCTGCCTGTTGAAAACACTGTTGCCTCATTAACAAGAAGCCCTGTAAGATCCGGGTCACCAAATGAGTTGGGTGTAAATACAACATCCTTGCCGGGTTTACCACTTGCTATACCAATCCCGAGTCTGAAAAGTGCCTTGAACTCTGGAGGTAGTAGTGCATATGTAATCCCCTCATGGAGAACCTCTTTTTCTGCCAGTTCACCAAACCACTCTCTGTAATGCATGTAATTTGCCTTAACAAACTCCTCAGCAGCATTAACAATCCCCACAGCAGAACCCACTGCCTTTAATCCAGAAGAAGGGTCTTTGAGAAGATTGAACTCCTCCTCCACAGCAGTTGAAAAACGTATCTGGTATTCCTTTTCAGACCAGAAGGTTTTGTAGATCTCCCTGAAAAGTTCCTGTGAATTCCCACCATACCAGATAATCCCTCCATCCCCTGTTTCCTTCAAAAGAAATCCACCACCCTTCCTTGCAGTATCAAAAACAACGTAGTGGAATTTATTAAGAATACTCCTCTGTTTTTCAGCATCATGGAGTTTATGGGACATGAATGTTGAGCCCCTCACATCATATACGAGTACAGTAACAAGTGAGGCAAAGTTTCTTGTTAGAATTCCACCTATCTCCTTTTGCCTTTCAAGCAGAGAAACATTCACATTGGGTGCAACCTTCCCCTTTCTGGAAAATCTGTAAAACTTTCCATTGGGAAGGAGTTCTATTCCCGTTATGTGTATGGCATCTGTGGCATCAACATAGGATTTTGGATTCTGTGGGTCAACCTTTGGTGGCCATACATACACAATATCCCCTAAAATTTTGTAAATGTAAATGGGTTCAAGTATGCTTCTCATAATCAAATGATAGTTTCCCACAGCCATCTCAGGGTCAACATAAACCCCCTTTCTGCTTTCATCAAGTATTGGTTCAAAAATATCCGGGTCTCTCTTTGCATCCCTTGTCAAATTTTTCTGTACGATTTTTAAAACTTTGGGCTCAATAACATCAAAATACTTCTCAGCGCGCCAGTATTCCCTCACAATCTTCTCAATCTCCCATTCTGGCTGTGGTGGAAGGAATTCCATCAACTTTTCAGGGTTCATTGATTGCAATCCCCTGTTCTCCTCAATCCTCTTTCCAAGTTCCTCCATCTTCTCAAGATAGTCTTTGAATATCCTCATATGGAATTTAATCCTCTTCAAAAGGTCAATGATTGCTATCTGTGAACCCTCTATTGCCTTACTTAAATCACCCCTTGCATTGACGTCAAGGATATTCTGGAGTTCCTTCATTGTTTTTTCAAGAATCTTCTGGGTTTCATCCCTTACCTTCTTGGAAAGCATATCAAGTTCTTTGTCCTGCTGCTTCAGGATTTTCTCCTTTGAAGCAGCCTTGGTGGATACCATTTTTGCAAACTTGTTAAGTGCCTTTTCAGACGGGTAAAGGAAGTCCTTGAAGGGGAAATTCCTCAAATCAGCATAATCAGTTATCTCTGTTGATTCAAGCAGTTTAAGGAGGTGCTCCTCCTCCCTTGCCCTGAAACTATCCATAAGTGTGTCGTGCATTTCTTTGAGTGCATCCGTTGTGAAACCATATCTATGATAAAACTGTTCAAGGTCTCCAAGATTGAGACTTCTCAGGTTAATCCCCAGGAGATATGGTCCCTTATGTAAATGGTCAAGAAACTTTCTATCATTCTCAGGAATGGATTTTGATAGGTCATCAAAAACCTTTTTTATCCTTCTACCAAATCCTTCTGATTCCCTTGCAGTGCTGAAAATCGTTGGAAATATTTTGATTATCAATGCCTCAAATATTGGGAGAAAAACAGGGGAAGAATTCTTGATGTTGGAATATACCTCACCAAGGAAAAGAGATACCTCTTCTGGATTTGTTATATCCCTTCCAATCCTGTATCTTTCCTCCTCATTGAAATCAGTAAAGATTATAACCTCATGCTGATTCAAGAATTCAAGAAAATCTGAAGGGAATACCCTGTTCTGGAAAAATTTCTGGAGATTTGTTCTTACTTCCTCAAGAACCTCACTCCTGCCTATAGTTCTTTTTATTGATATTATATACTTGCTGAAAAGTTCTGACGATGATTCAATCTCTGCAAGTTTAACCTTCATTCCGTTCTCCCTGTAAAATTAAACCCCTCAATCTTAATTCCTGGAACAACCATGTGATGGGGAATTGTATATGAATAGGTATCCGTTGGACCAATTATCTCTCTTTTATTTGTTACTGATACAACATTGTTGAATGCCTCAACAACACTCTGGGTAAACCTCAAGTTTCTAACAGGTTTGGTTATGTTTCCATCTTCAATAAGATAGGTACCAAAACGGGTCATCCCTGTAAGGGTCAGGTCTTTGGGGTTTATAACATTTATGTAATGAAAGTTAGAAATAAACAATCCCTTTTTCGTTTCCTTCACCATCTCATCAATGCTTGTATCCCCAGCGTCAAATACCATATGCATGGGGAATGAAAAACCAGGATTGAGAAACCCAAGTGAATGGCCTGTGGATTCTTTATTCATTCTCTTCCCCATGAGCCTGTCAGTAACAATATTTCTGCACACACCTTTATCAATCATCACAACCCTCTTCCTTGGCATACCCTCAAAATCAAAGGGAAGGGAGAAACCATCAGGGAATCCATGGTCATCCACTATTGTTATGGCATCGCTAAACACTTTCTTCCCATGTTCAAAGAAGGAACGACCCTCTATTACTGCCCTGGCATTTAAACTTACATATCCCATCATCTCGGCAAGATCTGCAAGGGCAGATGGCTCAAGTATCACAGTGTATCTTCCAGGGTCTATCAAGACCTCCTCATCACCCGCCTCAATCCTCCACTTCAGGTCATCAATCACCTTTTCAGGTTCAATATCTGTATCAAAATAATCCTTTCTTACAAGCCTGTCACCCTTTTCATATATCACCTTCATGTACTTCACAGGGGAAACATGCGAAAGGTGTAATCCCCTTCCATTGGTGTACAGAATTACTGAATATCCCCTTTTCAATATTCCATGAACATAGACATTCTCTGCCGCCTCAATGATTTTTTTCACCTTCTCAAATTCAACCTCTGGCTTTATTTCCTCAATTTTTGCTTCCACTGGTTCAAAAGGATACGGCTCTACTATTGGAGGTAGGCCTTTAATTGAAGGCATCAATTCCAGCAAACCTTTAAGTTTTTCAATCTCCTGATTGAGTTTATCGATATCTGGAGATGTAAAAACCGTTGAAGCAAGTTTTTCACCCCTTCTCATTCCAAGGTTTATCACAGTATCATCAAATAGTGCATTCTGGTGAATCACAGACCTTGCATACCTGATAAACAAACTCCTTTCTGCAAACATCAACAGTTCTAAACCTTCATTTCCCTTGATTGTTTTTTCAAAAACATCAATCATCTGTTCAATATTAACCATCTATCCTCCTTAATCTCCTTCTTTGTACACAACCTTTCCATCCACAATAGTATAGACAACCCTGCCATACACATCCCAGCCAAGAAACGGAGAATTCCTGGAGAGGGAGTGGAATTTATCCTCTGTTATTTTCCATTTCTTTTTAAGGTCAATGAGAACAAAATCTGCAGGGGCTCCGTCCCTCACCATACCTGTTTTCAGGTCAAAGATTCCGGCAGGTTTAACCGACATATACTCAATCAACTCATTAAGACCTATAACACCCTTTCTAACAAATTCTGTGTACAGTGTGGAGAAAGCGGTTTCAAGCCCTATCACCCCGAATGGAGCAAGTGAAAACTCAAGTTCCTTTTTATAGAGCGGATGTGGTGCATGGTCAGTGGCAATTGCATTCACAAAACCTTTTTTAAGCGCCTTTATCAGTGCCTTCCTGTCCCTCTTGCTTCTCAATGGAGGATTCATCTTAAAATTGGAATCTGTGATTTTAACATTATCTTCATCAAGCAAAAGATGATGGGGAGTGACTTCAAATGTTATCTTTACACCCCTCTTCCTTCCAAACTGAATAAGGTCCAGAGATGCCTCTGTTGATATATGGGCAAAGTGTATGGGTGAAGACAAATATTCAGCAATCAGTATATCCCTTATAACAACAGAAGCCTCTGATACCCATGGTATACCTGGAACACCAAGTTTATTTGAAAGGGAGCCCTCATTCATGCTTCCATCAGAGGAGAGTTCAGTATCTTCAGGATGCTCTATGAACTTTATCCCTGTACCTTTGAGATACTCAAGAATCCTTCTTAAAATCCTTGGGTTTTTTACAGGGCTTCCATCATCTGAAAATCCAATACAACCACACTCAATCATCGCCCTCATGTCAGTGAGTCTCTCGCCCCTCCTCCCAATGGTTGCTGCGCCAACAGGGTAAATCTTAACAAGCCCCACATCCCTTGCCCTCTTCACAACAAACCTCACCATCCCATCATTGTCAATGGGAGGTTCTGTATTGGGCATCATAAAAATCGTTGAATAACCCCCAGCAACAGCAGCCTTTGAGGCAGATTCAAAATTCTCAATATCCTCACCACCTGGTTCCCTTATATGTGTATGAATATCTATGAATGCTGGGAACAGGTAAAGTCCTTTACCCTCAATAATGTTTCTGGTCTCCTCCTTCTTTTTTGAGACAATGCCATTTTTTATAAAAACATCTCCCTCTTCGTCAATTCCTGACGCAGGGTCAAAAATCCTCACGTTCTTTATCAATATCTTCATTCCACCCCTCCAGAGGAGCCAATTCCACTCAAAAGATAGAGAATTGCCATCCTCACTGCAATGCCATTGGTAACCTGATGGAGTATGAGCGACCACGGCCCATCAGCAACATCTGGAGCAAGTTCAACACCCCTGTTCACAGGCCCTGGATGCATTATTATCACATCTTTTCTTGCATATCTATTCAAAACATCCCTGTTAACTGAGTAATACCTGATGTATTCCCTTAAAGATGGCAAAAATGCTGCATCCTGCCTCTCTCTCTGTATCCTGAGAACATAAATTACATCCCTGTCCACAATTGCATCCTTGAGATTATACGTGATTTTTACACCGTAATCCTCAAACCATTCAGGAAGGAATGTTGGTGGACCACAGAGAATAACATCTGCACCTTTCTTCAAAAGGCCAATTGTCAATGAACGTGCTACCCTTGAATGAAGAATATCTCCTATAATGGATACCTTTAAACCTTCTATATTCCCAAACCTCTCCCTCAACGTGAGCATGTCAAGCAATGCCTGTGTTGGATGTTCATGGGCACCGTCCCCTGCATTAATAACAGATGCACTTATCCGTTCTGCAAGATAATGAGGAGAACAGGGGACTGAATGTCTTATTACTACCATATCAACCCTCATGGCCTCAAGGTTCCTTGCAGTATCAAGCAATGTCTCCCCTTTCAAAACACTTGAAAAACTCTTTGATACATTGATTGTGTCAGCAGAAAGCCTTCTCTCTGCTATGAGGAATGAATTAAGGGTTCTTGTGCTTGGCTCAAAGAACAGGTTGGCAACAGTTATACCCCTCAATGTGGGAACCTTCTTTATCCTCCTCTCAAGGACAGACTTCATTATTATGGCTGTGTCCAGTATGGAATCTATTTCATCCCTTGAAAGTTCCTCTATCCCAAGAAGGTGTTTCTGTTTAAACCTTTCCATACTCCTCCTTTTTCACTATCACCCCTTCCTCACCATCAAGTTCTTCAAGATAAACAGCAACATTGAGACTTTTATCAATATCCTCCTTTATACCAACATAATCTGGACATATCGGGAGTTCCCTGCCACCCCTGTCCACCAGAACAGCAAGTTCTATCCTCAATGGTCTTCCAAAATCTACGAGTTCGTCCAGTGCAGCCCTCACTGTCCTGCCGGTGTAAAGCACATCATCTACAAGTATTACTATCCTGTTGTCAATAGAACAGGGAATCTCAGAAGGTCCAATCAATGGTCTTGGACCGATGGTAGTAAGGTCATCCCTGTAAAGGGTTATATCAATGGCACCAACAGGTGGTTTTATTCCTGTTTCCTTATAAATGTACTTTGCCAGCCTCTCTGCAAGGATATCCCCCCTGTTCCTTATACCAATGATACAGATATTTTTTATGTTCTTTCTGTTCCTGTTGATTATATCAGAAGCCAGGGAGCCTATAAGCTCCCTGACTCCATCTCTGTCAAGCAGTTTTTTATTACCCATCACTCCTCTGGTGGTGGGAACCTGAATGGAATTGTTGTCTCCATTTCAACAGGTTCTCCATTTATGGTTCCTGGAATAAAAGTCCATTTCTTTGCAGCATCAAGGGCAGCCTTATCACATGCAGCATTTCCAAAACTTCTGAGTATCTTTGCCTTCTTCACCTTTCCATCCTTTCCAACAAGCACTGTAACAAACACCATTCCTGTGGCACCAACCCTCTTTGCAACATCAGGGTACACAGGAATTATTCCATTTTTCACCTGTGGCAGAGTCTTTATAACAGGCTGGGTGGGCTTCTCTTCAGCAGGCTTGGTTTCCTCTGGTGGTTTCATTTCCCCTTCTGGTTTCTTTGTTTCAACTTCTGATGGCTTTTCGGTTTTCTGCTCGGTCTTCTGCGCTTCTGCCTGCTGTTGGGCAAGAAGGCTCTGCTGGAGTATGCTCTCTGCAGTGGCTGTGGGTGTTCTTCTGGGTGCAGGTGCAGCGGGCCGTGCTGCCTTCTTCTGGGACTCCCTGTACCTCTTACCAAGGTCAGCTACTGTAACCTTAACCCTTGTTGTTGCGGGTATCCATAGCTCGTCAAGTTTTTCTGTGAGAAGCCTTGCATCCTTAACATCAACATTCTTTATCCCTGACCTGACAAGTTCTATAACAGAAGGGACATAGAGGAATGTGTACGGTGCATCCTCAACAATCCTCTTCTGGAACTCTGACCATATCTTCTTGCTCTCCCTCCTATCTAGGGTGAGGATTCCCCTTTCAATCAGCATGTCAATATCTGTATTTTTGTAACCAACAAAGTTATAAACCCCCCTTGAATTCCATATCGGAGAGGGGCTGAATTCCTTTTCCACATTCCATCCCAGGATGAATGCATCAAAGTCCTTCTTTAAGAGCCTTGATATGAAGGCAGGGGTGTCCAGTTTTCTCACAACAGCCCTGACACCAGCCTTCCTCAATTGCTTTGCAACAAGGTCAGCAGTTGCGGATTTAACAGGGTCGTTCTTATCCGCAATAATCTCAACCCTCAAACCATCAAAAAACCTATCCCTGTTTCTGTCCCTGTATCCCTGGGAAGAGATTAAATCCTTTGCCTTTTGGGGATTGTACGCATAGGCAATGTTCTTTACCTCTGGTTCATATGCCCAGTGCCCTGGTGTGATTGGGCCATAAGCCTCCTGCCCATACCCCTTCAATACATCCTTAATAATTGACTTTTTATCTATGGCCATGGAGAATGCCTGTCTCAATGCCTTTTTGAATTTCTTGTTATTCCATCCCACGAACACATAACTCTGCCCTGGCTCAACCTTCACATTATATCCATCAAGTTTCTCAACCCTGTCTGGTGGAACATCAAGTACTATATCCACATGCTTCTGCTTCAACTCATCAAGGAGTTCATCATAAGAGGCAGGAAACCAGAAAACTATTCTGTCTATTGGAGGCCTTCCATAGATGTAATTTTCATTTGCAATCAGTTCTATATACTTTCCAGGATTCCATTCGTTCAAAATATATGGGCCTGAGGTAATATCAGGCTTCCTTGTGTAATCCATAAATTTAAGATTCTTTATCCCCTTTATCTTACCTGCTGGCAGTGGATAGAGGTTTGAATTCAAAAGTTCGTCCGCATAAATCCTTCTGAATTCAAACTGGACAGCGTGTTCACCCACAACCTTGGCACTCTTAATAAATCTTAACCTACCTATGAGTGGATACTGGTTTGCAGGGTCTTTGAGTGCCTCAAATGTTGCAACCACATCCTTTGCGGTCAGAGGTGTTCCATCTGACCATTTTGCATTCCTGTCAAGATAGTACGTGATGGTCTTCATATCCTCTGAGTACTCCCATGAATTGGCAAGGCATGGCATCACCTTGCCGTCAGGACCTGTCTTGTGGAGTGGTGCAAAAAGAAGCTTTACAACTGGAGAAAGACCTGTGAACGAGGGATAAACAGGGCTCAAATTGGAGGGCTCATCAAAGGTTGCTATTATTAGAGTCCCTCCCTTTTCTCCCTGATATGTGAATTTCTGCTGCTGGGCACAACCAGAGAGTATCAGAATAATAAGGAGACCTATAAAAAACCTTGACATATACACCTCCTTTTTAAACTATCATAAACCTGTTAATTCCATTGTCAAGGATTTAACCCAGATGCCTGAGCATTTCATTGATTTTCTCTGCCTTTTCCCTGAAGTATTCCAGCTTTTCCTTTGCACTGTTCACAACCTTCTCAGGTGCCTTCTTAAGAAATTCTTCATTTGAGAGTCTGCCTTCCAGTTTTTCTATCTCCTTTACAAGTTTATCATATTCCTTCCTTAGCCTCTCCCTCTCTTTATCCACATCTATAAGACCTTCAAGAGGCACATAGACATCAAGGCCTTTAAGACCAAAAAATGCAGATTCAGTCCTTCTTGTCCCCTTTTCAAGTTTCCTGACCCTGGTGAGATGCACAATCCATGGCATTTCCTCCTCAAGGAGTTTCATCTTTCCTTCATCACCGTCAAGGAACACGGTTAAATCCACTGATGGATGTATCTTGAACTCACCCCTCACATTCCTGACATTCTCTACAAACTCCATAACGAATGAAACCTCATCCTCAACATCTTCGTCCTCAAGTGTTTTTTCATATACAGGCCACTCCTCTTCAGACAAACTCCTCTCTGTCTCAAAGAGTATGTGGTAAATCTCTTCAGCAATGCAGGGTATAAACGGGTTCAGCATCTTTAGGAACTGGGACATCACCCACAGGGCAACCTTCATGCTCCTCTCCCTCTCCTCCTCACCCTTCCCTATGGAGGGCTTAATCATCTCAAGGTACCAGTCGCAGAACTCAAACCAGAACCTATCATATATAAGCCTCACAGCATCATTAACACGGAAATTATTAAGGTGGTTTTCAACCTCCCGGATGGTCTTCATTGTCCTTGAAATAATCCATCTATCTATGCGGGTAAGGTATATATCCTCTATTGAAGGTTCTACATCTGTACGGTTCATATCAATAAACCTGAATGCATTCCAGAGTTTGTTC
>QNDZ01000017.1 GCA_003646055.1 bacterium | reverse complement strand
GGTGTAGCCCTTATCAATCAGGTATTCACCTGCTGCAATGAAGTCATCAAATACATTCTGCTTCTTTGAGAGCATACCATCCCTGTGCCACTCTTCACCATACTCATCTCCACCCCTTATGCCCGGATATGCAAAAACTATACGCCTTTTCAGCAGAGGGACAAGATTTCTCATAAAATAGGGGGATATCCCCACACTGAAGCCACCATAACCTGTGAGAAGAACAGGATTGCTTCCATCAAGTTTTATGCCCTTTTTATGGACAATGAACATGGGTATGCTTGTTGAATCCTTTGATTTGTAAAAGACAAGTTTCTGCTCATATTCTTCAGGGTTGAAATCACCTGTTTCCATCTCCCAGATAACATGCCTCTCACCTGTATCAAGGTTGTATGTGAAGATAATGGGTGGCTGGAGTATTGATTGATACCTTACTATCACAACAGGGTTGTCCCATTCACCACTCACACCTGCAACCCCCTTCCCTGGTAGAGGGATTTCACCTATGAATTCACCATCAGGTTTATACACGAGAAGTTTTGTGTATGTATCCTTTTTAACTATGAGGACTATCCTCTTTCCCAGTATCCTGAAGTACTCAATCACAAAGTCCTTTTCAGGTATTATCTCCTTCCAGTGTTCCTCATCTATTGAATCTACAGGGATTGAGAGTATTCTTCCCTTAGGTGCATTGTATGTGGTCAGGACTATAAAATGTCCATCAAGGTGGTTAACATCGAAAAGGCCGTTTTTGCCCACAAAAAGCGGTGTAAACCCTCCAGACGAATTCATGCTTCTGAAATACACATCGTTTTTTATCCATCCATGGGAAACATTGATAAATAGATACTCCCTGTCAGATGATGCGGAAACATCAGGAATTTCTGTTTCAGAGAGTCCTTCACCAAAGATATATTTGTCCTTTTCATAGGGTTCTCCAAGTTTGTGGAAGTATATGTGGGGAAGGTATTTTTCACGTGATGTATTCCTTGAATAATAGAACCCTGAATTGTCGGGTGTCCAGACAAGGGAAGCCCACTTTGTATTGGGGATGGTGTCCGGAAGCATTTTACCTGTGTCAATCTCCTTCACATAAAGTGTGCTGTTCTCTGTTCCCCCTTCTGATTTACCAAAAGCGATATATTTGCCGTCACGGGATACCCGATACCAGTCAAGGGATACAAGCCCGCTCCTGCTGAATTTGTTAGGGTCAACAACAACCTTCCCCTTTGATACATCGGGTTTTCCATCCACATAGTATAGAACTGGATGGTTTTTAAGCCCTTCCTTCTTCATGAAGAAATACCTGTTCTTCACAGGAAAGATGTAATGTACAGTGGTTGTTCTGGAGAGATTTTCAAACTCCTTTAACAGTGTCTTCCATACAGGGATAGACCTTAAAACCTTCATTGTAAGTTTGTTCTGTTTTTTTATCCATGCCTGAACCTCTGAACTTCTCAGGTCTTCAAGCCATCTGTATGGGTCAGGAACCCTTGTGCCGAAGATTGTATCAACAACATCAACCTTTTTTGTTTCAGGGTATTTTATGTCCATAACGCCTCCCAGAGAATTTAACAGGAATAAAAAACCTCCAATCATACAATCAATGTAGATAAATGAGTGAAAAAGTCAATATAAAAAATAAATGCCGAGGGGCGGAATCGAACCACCGACACCGGGATTTTCAGTCCCGTGCTCTACCAACTGAGCTACCTCGGCAGGCGATATAATTATTATACTTAACCACAACTTGTCAAGATGTTAAGATAAAAAATAAACAGCAAGATTTTACTTTTCACTAAACAGTTTATGTTTTAATCTGTACATGGCCTTTCTCTTATCCACTCTATGGAAAATCAATTTATTACTTCAAATAATCAGTGCAATGCCCGGATAACCTTAAGAAGGATTAGCCTATGATGGTATCATATATACCACTTGGGGTTAATTCTTCTTTGTGTGTTTCCCCTACAATGGCTGGATTTGTATTTTTCCCAAGATAAACTTTGTAGTGGAGAATATAACCAGAAATGCGAAAAAACCCAAAGAGAATAGTTGTTTTTTTAAACATATACCCACCTCCTTTTTTTGCTATTTTAGTAAAGTTACCTTCACTCTTTTGAGTATTTTTTCTTCTTTCTCAAACAATACGAAATAGACACCTGGATTTAATAGAAGTGGAGTCTTTATTAACCCATTTGAAGAAGAGGTGGTGAAATCCCGAGTGTATATGAGCCTTCCATCAAGACTGTAAATTTTCATGCAGAAAGAAGGGATGTTTTTGTAGGAGAGCATAAGATTTTCTCCGGTTACAATTGTATTAAGAACAGAAATTTCGCTATTTTGTAGTGAAGGAGCGTCTCTTATTCCAATATTCAATTGCCAGTGATAATCTTCATCAGGGGCACTTGGATGCGCTGGGTCACTATGTGATGAACCCATATAGTATGCCTTTAAAGCATAATCAGCTACCTGCCTTGCTCCTAACAGGTAACCATTAGTAAATACACTGTCATATCCTCCATTGAGACCATAGCCTATTCCACAGGCAACAACCAATTTCAGCGTCTCTCCATCAGTTAATTCAAATGGGCCATATGATTGTAGATATCTATAATCAAATACGCTGGTTCCTACATCTAAAGGATGAGGCATAAACCTGTATCCAAAATTTGCGGGATGGGTTGCATTCATATAAGCATACTTGTTTTCATCTGTTCCAGGATCGTTGTTCCAGTTCCACCAGGAATGTGAGAACACAAGAGGGATCCTTGTTGAGTCACCATTTGAATCGGTTCCATAAAGATCATATGGTGATGGAGGGGCATAAATAAGTCTTGTAAATATATATCCCGGACAACTTCCATTTTCTCCTATATCATTGGCAATGGTGCTTGTATCATCATCGTCATACATAAAGGACATATTCCGAGGTATTGCAAGACAGGGTAGTAAATAAACACTGTCCCCGGCTGAAGGTACATAAGAAGGTATACACATAGCCTGAATAGATGTATCAAGGGTGTGGTATGCTTCAGGTATTAGATATGCTGTATCCAGTCGCACTAAGGGATTTTCATTAGATTCATCTCCAAAGATCTGCCAGTTATCTGGAATACTGTCAGGATTATAAAAAACAGTATCACTAAGAAGGGTTATATGGTCAACAGGCAAAGGGTAATTACTCAGGTCTGCCCATTCTCCCCATGTATAACCATCAAAACAAACCATATCATCAATATTTGGATTAGTGGTATCATAAGAGCACACATCTGCATCAAATAGTATGCCTACGTAGAGATCTGATAGTGTAAGTGGCAATCCAGGCATTCCTTCATTTTTGTTGTACGATATGAAAATTTCATAGGCTATAAATTGGTTGAAAGGGTTTGATGACCACTGGTAGGCTTTCTGCCATACCTTTATCCCAAGAGGATGGGAATTAGTGTAGTATGTGCCATAGTCCAGAAAAATCGAAGTTATATCAAAGTCTGACACTCCTGTACCCACATACCCCCAACCAGTACTATCTCCATCTTCATCTGAAGGGGAGAATTCGTACTCTCCGTATCCTGAGTGAGAAACGTACATAGAATCACCAACTTTAACACCTATCCAGACACGACCTTCCCATAAATAGTCATAGCCGCCTGCTCCGGGCCATTTATAAGATGGATTCCCATTATCACTTGAATTGGGATCTCCAAAGATGCCGTAATTGGATTCCACTGTCCATATTTCACCTACCAAGTGAAGTTTGAACCCTGGAATAGCATGTTTGGGTAGAGTCTTTATAGGGTCAGAGAAGGAGTTTGTACCACTTTGTAAGACTCCCAGGCAGAATAGGGTAAAAAATAATGTCATTTGATACCTCCTTTCTAATTAATTTTCCCAATTCATTTAATATCATTCTCACAAATTTTACAGAACCATTTTGCTTCCATATTTGCATATCCCATTATACATTCAGGATTGTTACAATGATCGGAGAGACCAATGAGATGCCCAATTTTATGCATAACACCGCCTTCCAGATAGGGTTCCTCTGTGCGAACAATTCCAAAGCCTCCTGTGGCTGTCAAGCCATATACTGCATCATCATAGGAAAAGAGAAAAACATTTTCACGGTCACTAAAAGGGAGTTTAGACAGTTTTTCTGATACCCTAAACGTATATTTTCCCATAATTGAATTATATATTGTTCTGAGTGTAATTCAAGGGACAAATTTTTAAAATTTTTAACCAGCATGTTTCTTCCTTGAATTTTGATTTTTGGGGTGTATACTTTGAATATGATAAGGAATGCAGATTTGCTGGAAGAGTTTGAAAGAAGGTACCTCCAAGAAAATAAACTCACCCTGGAGGAGAAGTTTAAAATCTATGAATGGATGTACGAGGAGGTGAAGGCCCTTGGCCGACTGCCTGAAGACCCCCTTGAGGGGATTGATGTGAAGATTAGAATGGCGAGGATTTTGAATGGGATTCAAAGAGGTTCTTAAGACAGTCTCAAAAATATTTGAAGAGAATAAAATTCCTTACATGGTGATTGGTGGTCAGGCAGTCCTGGTGTATGGTGAACCAAGATTTACGAGAGACATTGATATTACAATTGGAGTGGAGCCTGCACAGGCTGAAAAAATTGTGGAAATTCTGGAGGGTTTTACTCCCCTTGTTGAAGATTATAAAGGATTTGTTGAGAAGACCCTTGTTCTTCCAATAATTCACAACAGCCATAAAATACGAGTGGATGTGATTTTTTCCTTTTCAGAATATGAAAGGGAAGCAATAAAAAGGGCAAGATTGGTAGAGGTTGATGGTGTGAATGTAAGATTTGCTTCCCCTGAAGATTTAATTATACACAAAATTATTGCTGGTAGACCCAGAGACCTTGAGGATATTAGAACAATACTGAATGTAGTAGAGAAGATTGATACACGGTATATTGAAAAATGGCTTAAGTTTTTTGGAGAAGAACTTAACAAAGATTTTCTCCATATTTTCCATTCAATAAAAGAATAGAATTCCGATTTTTTATTTGACCCATCCTGTTTTTTTGTTTATACTCAAAAAAAGGAGGCGAGATGAAACGCATCAGTTTTATTCTTTTCGTCCTTTCATTTTCTTTGTTTTCAGGGAAGATAAACATCTCCATACTAAGAATAGAACCAATTGGTCTTTCTTCCTCATTCTCCAGAAGTATTGATAACCTTTTGCAGAATGAGTTTCTTAAATACCCTGCATTCACGGTTGTTGAGAGGGACAGGCTTGAGAGTGTTCTCCAGGAACAGAAGATTCAACTCACAGGCCTCACATCCACAGTGGGTGCTGTTAAGGTGGGAAGGATACTCAATGTTCAGAAGATTATAATGGGGAGCATCTCCAACTTTGGTGGAAGATTCATAAAGTACATACTCACAATAAAGGTTGTTGATGTGGAAACTGGAACCATTGATTTTGCCATCACCAGAGAATTGAAAAACAAGGAGGAGATAAGAAGGGCGGTGAAGGAGATTGTTAAAACCATTGTGAATAAATTGAACAGAGAGGTGGGAAAGGTGAGTGTTGTGAAGGGTAACACTATTTACATTGATATAGGCAAAAATCAGGGGGTTGAAACAGGGGAACTTTTTACCTGTTATTCTGTGAACCTTATAAAGGATAACAGTGGCAGGGTGATAATGAAGGAAGAGATTCCTGTTGGCACAATAAAGGTTGTTGCAGTGGATGATGAGGGTGCAAAGTGTGAGATTGTTCAGGGAAGGCCAGAAGCAGGTAATCTTGTGAAGCCAGGCCCTGCCACCAGCCATGAGAAAGGAAAAGGGATTATTTTCATCAAGTCAATACCTGAGAATGCAAAGGCCTATCTGGATGGCCAGTATATAGGAAAGACACCACTTGAAATTTCAATGAAGCCAGGGGACTATATCCTTGAAATCAGGAAATCTGGTTATTCTTCATACAGGGGAAAGGTAAGACTGAGGAGTGGAAGGAAGGTGGTTGTTCAGAAGGAACTTAAGAGGGTGATTGAACTTGAAGACATCTTTGGAGGTGGTAATATACCAAGGGAGAAGACCTCCCCATCAACTGCATTAAAGAGGGCATTCATACCAGGACTTGGAGAGATGTATAATGGAAACTTTGTAGAGGGTGGTGTTATACAGTTCAACACACTTCTCTATGGAGCACTGGCGTATCTTTATCTATCCCAGGTTTCTAATGCCACTGATGAAAGGGATAAGCATGACCCGAACTCCACAGACTACTGGGATGCAAGGGATTATTATGAGTATGACAGACAGGCAAAGGCCAACATGCTTGAAGGGATAATTTTTGCAGGTTTTGGAGGACTTCAGTACATTTACTCAATTATTGGTTCTTATCAGGATGCCTCTGCTGAGTTTCAGCATCTGAGTTATTTTTACATTACTTTTGGAGGTGCATATGACAACCTGAATGTTCACACAGCACCTGATAGGAATTTTTCCTCCAGTTTCAATAGTGTGGTAGATGATATATCATTTCAGGGTTTGACAGGGAAGTTTGGTTTTGGCTTCTCTGGTAAGAGAACGGACTTCCTTCTCAACATCCTATTCTCTGACAGGATTGTATACATACTTCTTTCAGGCGACCTTAAATTTCCCATGGGTAAAAATGCCTCAATTCTTATATCATCACTGTTTTCTATCAATCAATCCCAACCATCTGGTTTTGACTGGACAGTTGAAACACCCTCAACTGTTCCAGGGGAGAAGATAGGAATAGGGGCTGGTTTTAAGTATGAGAGCCCGAGGATGATTGTGGAGATAAAGGGCTATCCTTATGTGGTGGGTTCTGGGTGGACATTTATTCAGAGCAGTTCTAATTGGGCTGATAAGAAGTACATCAGTGGTTTGAAGGGGTGGGAAGGGGATTTATCCCTCACATACTATACATCTATGAGAACAGGATTCAGGTTAAACACGAGATATTCCGCCCTTTCAGACGCATATCCAGAGATGAATGATGCTGGTTTTTCAACCATCACCAGCCTTAAAGAACTACTGATCAATACAGGGGTTGTGTACAGGTTTTAAATAAAGGCTGGATTTCATAGGTTTGAAGGGTGATTTACAACAGAACCACCTTGAACATGTAGGATTTATCAAACACATGCACTTTTACAAAGTAAACACCTGACCTGTCTATCTTTATCTTCTCCTTGTAATACCCAGGTGCTTTACATGTATTTTTTCTATATACATTCCTCCCTGTAATATCATACACATCAATGCTCACTAACCCTGACCTTGGGAGTGCACATTCTATATTTACACAACCTATGTCAATATTCCTTACCAAAGAGACCTTCACTTCCTCTGGAGATTCAGATGTGCCAACAGTGTAATCAGCATAACCTACCCTTATGTCATCTATATACCATCCACTCCGGGTTAGATTCCTGTCACTTCCAAAGCTAAACTCGATAGCTACACTGGAATCACCTGCATAATCACTTAAATCAACTATAGTCTTTGTCCATTCTTCAATCTTGCCTGTGTATCCTGGCTCACCGGGAATACATGCATTGCCAGAAGGGAAAGAATCTTCGTTGTAAGGAGGTGATACAGGGTAAACTATTGACCAGTTTATTCCGTTTGCGGTGACATTTATATTCCCACCGTCATACCCATTCTCAAAGTCAAACCACTGATAAAACTCAAGGGTAACCTCTCCAGATGCACCACTCAGGTCTAAAGAAGTGAGGAGCATAAGGGAATAGCTGTTGTTGGTATAATCAGTATCAAGAACAGTTGCCCAACATCTGGAGCCCGAGTGGGCATTTCCAGGACCTGATGTTGGTATGCCCCATTCCCAGTCACCTACCTCAACAATGTTTCCGTTGTTTTGTTCAAAATCTTCATTGTATATCCAGACATAAGGATAAAGTGCTGCATCCACCTGGACATTTTCACTATCACCAACATATACAGTTATCAAGGTATCAGAATATTCTGCCTTTCTGAAATAGAGGTCGTATGTGTCCCCACACACAGTGAAACTGTAATTACCCCCAATGTCAGTATAGGTTGTTTCAATGTAGGCGGTTTTATGGCTCTCTAATTTCACCAGTACACCGCTATCATCAGGGTTACCTCTACAGTCCACAGTTCCATGTATTGTTGCAGTGGGGGGTGATTCATCAGTAAGCAGGTAATACACACTGTTTTTAAGGAGTTGTTTTGATACTATTGTGTCTGTGAGTGCGTTCAGATTAAAGGCATAGTAAACAACCTGTCCTGCTTCAGGTCCAGGGGTATTGTCGTGTACACAAATTCCTGCATTTGATGGATATTTTTCAGTCCCGAAAACAAGGGCTCCACCTGAATATAAGGTCATTGCATCTTCATCATACCATGAGGAGTATTGTAAATGTATGGTGTCTGGAAGAATGTTGGGCCTTATTGCAAGGTTGTGGGAAGAATCCTGTAAAACAAGGTTTCCAGCACTATCTACATCCCATCTGTCAACGTGGAGTACTGTATGGTCAAAGTCTGAACCTCGATAATCATAACCCACTTCTCCACCTTCAATAAGTAATTTGCCTCCAGAGTTGTACCAGGCTGTGATTTTATCTATGAGACCGGGTTGGGATAAGGGATTAAAGTCATTTCCGCTGGATAAAATCACAACATCATAGGGAGACCAGTCTGCACTGATTGCCTGTTCAGAATTTATTGTATCCACCATATACCCGAATTCTACAAGCCATCTGTATATTTTATCACTGGATTCAGAAAGTTTTACATCCCTTTTGCCCAGAGGAGGAATATCATTTTTTGACATCCTCTTTCCTGGAAGAATACGTTTCTTTGGATAGTCATCGTCGTCAACCAGAAGTACGTAACCCCATGTATTATCAAGATAGAATGTGTCAATCTTTGTAACTGTATTTATATCCATTGTCGTGTCACAGGATGTGTGATAGGAACTACTGATTAAAAACCTGTATTTAAAAAAGGGAAGGGTTATATTGAATACGCCACCAGCCAGAGAATCAGATGTTGTTACCCGGAATAATTGACCGTTATCAACCCTGTATATTTTTACAGTGGATGTGAGAGGTTTGAGAGAATGTGCCTCTAATACATATCCTGTAAGTGAACAGGTTAATGCTGGCTCCATCTCAAAGATATAGTTGTTGTAAGGATTTTGAACAACAATATGATACACTGTATCTATATACCCAACTTCCCGTAAATACACATCATAAAATCCACACAGGAGTGAATCAGCATCAAAACCACCATCAGTTCCAGTATACCCACTAAAAACGGGTGTATCTGTGGATGTGTCTGCACCAGCCTGATAAAATCTTATATAAACATTGTTTATACCATTACTTGTGGAATTGTCCTTAACTATCCCTTCAACATATCCCTTGAAGTCTTTCACAACAACACGAGTGTTATACAGGTTGTATCCACTTTTTCCAATTACTACATCAATAATGCCATTAGAAAGAGGGATAACATCTGTCTCCATTGTGTCAGTGGTAGTCTCTACAATTGTGTCAATACCGCACCCACTTATAAATGCTTTGTGTCCATCTGGACTTGTGTAGGTGCTTATTACCCCTGGTATTCCTCCCATTAGATAACCATCAACATTTATGGTATCACTTCTTGCCCTTACTTCCACAGAGGTGAAGTTACCACCATTGACAACCCATACTGTTTCCTGAAAACAGTAGGATGTGGAGGTTATCTTTCGTCCTTTGACCAGCAATATCTGACCATAAGGTGAATTTATTCCATTAAGATATGCATGGCCTGATGCATTTGTTGTATCAACATTGAAGACATCATATCCCTCTATACTTACTTCAATGGAGTCTTCAGGTACATCCCCTGAAATTGTGGTTACCATGATGTCTGTGGGTGTATTGATGTTTATAGTATCCGGCTCTACAGAGACCCTGAATATACCATATTTTATTGTTACAAAGTCTATGTTTGAACCGTTGTCCTGGTAACCCACAACATAAATAATATTTCTATCCTTATCAATACAGATACCATACCCACAATCATCACCAGGATGAAATATAGTATCTGCCCATACAAGATTCCCCGATGAGTCATATTTTATTGTGGCAATTTCGTTGTCATCGTTTACTGAAATCTTACCCGTAACATAGACATTGCCCATTGTATCTACATCAATTCCATAGGCAAATGCGTCTTCATATATTCCATACTCCCTGAGCCAGACAACACTCCCCATTGAATCCCACTTTACTGTAAGATATTGGTAATGAGAGAAATAATAGAAAAACGTCCTTCCTGTTGCGTATATATTGTTCCATTTATCCACTGCAAGGTCGTAGATATATGCATCAGCATAATATCCCTGAGGAATAGAATCTTCCCAGAGAAGACTTCCTGAAGAATCGTATTTGGTTATATACCAGTACTGGTATCCTTCAAAAGAGGATTTACTTCCTCCTACATACACATTACCCTTTGAGTCAATAGCAACCGAAGTGGCGAAATTATCATAGGTTAAATATGACTTTCTTGTCCATACAGTGTCTCCTGAGGGTTTATACTTTACAGTGTATCTGGTCCAGTAATCACCAAGTATATGCCCTGTTACATAGATATATCCGTTTTTATCGACTGCCACATCCCATGCTTCGTCGTTTCTCCCCATATCAATAATATCTATCCAGGATAAAGGCATTTTGTACGTAAGATAATCATAATTGGTGCCATTATAGGACTTACCTGTTATATAAAAATTTCCTGAACTATCCATGGCAATACCCATTGCATAATCATAAGACCCGTTATCCAGAGTATCTGTATTGAGAAGATTTCCAGCACTATCGTATACTGCAGTGAACATATCAGAATTAGGGCCAATATACATGTAACCGGTTACATGTATATTTCTATTGCTATCAAGTACAGGGTCAAAGGCACACTCGGAGTTTCCAGAATCAATCACCCGTTTCCATACAATGGTGTAATCATTAGATGAGAGACCTGGAGCATATAACAGAAGAATAAAAAGGGTCAAGAATGTTTTCATAAAGTCCTCCTTTTAGGGGAAAGGAAGTATCGAACGAAATTGGTACATTAAGAAATTGACCTATAGATATAACCACACCTATCTCTTCAGACATTGTTATTCCTTCATTTTTAATAATATATATGACCAAACCAATTATGTCAAGATTCCCCTATGGAAGGAAGGATTTTATACTTCCGTGAACAATTTAAATATAGAATACAAGGGGTAGATTTTGTATCTCCCCCTTTCTTCAAAGTTTGAAGCAGAGAATATTATACCGTAAGGCGATTTTTTTTCATCAAGAAAAATGGCAAGGCTCTTACCCATCCTTTTTTTACCACTTTTTACCTCTATTGGAACTATGGTCTCATTTATTATCTCAATGTAATCAACTTCAGCCTTTGCTCCCCTCTTTTCTCTTGACCAGTAAAAGAGGTTTTTTTGCATAAACGGTTGTGCATAGGATATAAGTTCCTGTCCCACAAAACTTTCCACAATTTTGCCTCTAATTCCAATACTTTTCTCTGGATGTAAGAACAAATCTCCTCTCTTTTCTCCAGTTATAGTCTGCGAGATGCCAATATCCATAGGAATGACCTTGAATCGTTGGGGTTTTGCCTCTGCTCCGAGTGGAATACTATTTGCCGATGTATGTGTTATTAGATGACAGACACCTGCCATATTCAAAAGTCTAAGTGCTTTCTTCAGTTCTCTTGCCTGAATCTGCGGTTCAATTTTTGAAAAAATGAATTTTTCCCCAATAAAAAGAGGAATCCTGTCAAACAGTATATCAACATATTTTATATTTCTTTTATCTACATATTTGAAGAAATCCTGACGGTATGTATCAACAATATCCATCTGAATACCTTTTACTTTTAAGAAATCTCTTGTTTCAATCCAGACGTCTACAGCCTCAGGCATTCCACCTACAGCCATATATTCGGCAAGAAATGCGAGTAGTTTACTGTGTATAGCAGAGTCAATAGGCTTTCCCAGTGGGTGGTTTATTAAATACTCAAGAAGGGAACTTTTTTCTTTTGCAAGGAGAAATTCATAAAAGTTCATTGGATAAAGATAGAAGCTCCGCACCTTTCCTACGGGTAATCCTTGTTTCTTTACCACAAATTCAACGTGTGAACCAGCAGCAATTAAAGGAATTTCAGGCCTGATTTCATTGAAATATTTCAAGGATAAAATTGCCTCAGGACAGGCCTGAACCTCATCAAAAAAGAGAAGAGTATCTTTATCAATTTTTATTTCCGTAATTGCCTGTATCTTTGGAATAATCTCGTCAGGATTCAGAGAATCTTTGAAGAGTTTACACATATCCCCGTTCATTTCAAAATTTATTTCAAGAAATCTTTTAAATTCCTTACCGAACTCCCTTACAAGATACGTTTTCCCCACCTGCCTTGCCCCCCGGATAAGCAGAGGCTTTCGCCTGCTTTCTTTTCTCCACTCTCTCAAATACTCCATAGCCATCCTGTACATCTTTATCCCTCTGTTTATACAATAAATTAATCAATTCTGCAGAAAAGTCAAGGTTAATTCTCTTTATATCTGCATGGAGGTCAGGGTTAAATTAGGGGGAGGGGGACGGTGCATGTATTCGTGTATTTATACACTCACCCTATTCCAGGTTTTTCTTCCAATGTCTGTATAAGGCTGAAAGGGAGGAGAGTTTAAGTCCCTTGAAATAAGGAAGTTGGAGAATTTTCCTGTAACTAAAACCCCTATCCCTCAAATAAACCAATAATTCTCCCCGTGTTTTCTTTTCTCTCAGTGTGTTAAATTCTAACTCACTAAGATTTACTTCTTTTCGGGACTCAAACCTTTTGACAGCGTTTTTAATTGAACCCTCTTTAAGTCTTTTACCCGTGCCTTGATTTTTCTTAAGACCCCTTTTATCAAAAAGGTCAGTGACTTTTTCCAGTTCAACAAGGTTTCCAATGTAAAAACCAGCTCTGGTTTTATAAACCTGCAATTTTCTTTCTCCATATTCAAGAACATAAGATATAAAATCCTGGTATGAGTCAAAGAACTCAGTTATCACATCAGTGTTCAAAAATTCACTCAACTGGATGTGTATTTTTTCTGTATCCTTCCCATAATAAATGCTATTCCACTTATATCTGAAGGGGTCAGTCTCCATTCCTGCCCTAACTGGATTGAAAAGAATGTAACTTATTACTTCTTTCAAATAATCAGTTCCATTTATTATAGCAGACCAGAATCTCCCCTGAAAAACATATCCTTTACCACCATACTTAGCTCTGAAATATGAGCCGTACGAACCATTCAAGTTTTTCATAAATTCCGAAAGGTTTCCAGAAGAGTTTTCAAGGACTAAATGGTAATGATTATCCATCAATGTAAAAGCATAAACAGAAATATTGTACATGTTGCTGAATTTCCTGAGAAACTCAAGAAACTTCACCCTTGAAGCATCATCAGGAAATATGACCATTCCGCCATAACCCCTTGATACTACATGGTGATATGCGCCAATAAATGTTAGTCTTGCCCTTCTCATAGTTTGAGGATACAGGAATGTGTAAAAAAATCAAGTCTCTGGATAAATACACGAATACATGCACCGTCCCCTCTGGGGGAGGGGTTAGTATTCTTTGGGGGGTTCCTCTCCTTTTAGAACTCGGAATCCTGCTTCTGCAAGTGCCTCCATCTCATTCTCACCCGGGAATACAAGCACAGGTGCAATGAAACTGACCCTTTCCTCAATATCCTTACAGAGCCTGTCTGAACGGGCAAGACCACCTGTGAGCAGTATTGCATCGACATTGCCTTTCAGCACAGTTGCCATGGCACCAATTTCCTTTGCAATCTGATAAACCATTGCATCATAGATAAGTTTTGCCTTCTTATCCCCTTCATCAATCATTTTCAGAACCTGCCTCAGGTCATTTGTGCCAAGATATGCCACCATGCCACCATTACCCATCATCCGTTTTTTGAACCACTTTTTATCGTACTTTCCAGAGAAACATAACTCCATTAAGGAATAGGCAGGAAGCCCGCCAGCCCTTTCAGGGGAGAATGGGCCTTCCTGGATGGCATTATTGGCATCAACAATCCTGCCACCCCGTACAGGGCAGATGGATATTCCACTTCCGAGGTGTGCCACCACATAATTTGCTTTATTAAATTCCTTGTTTATCTGCTCACAGGCCTTCCTTGCAGTCCTTTTGATGTTCAATGTGTGCTGGAGTGCCTCCCTTTCCAGTTCGGGTATTCCTGATATGCGTGCCACCTCATCAAATTCATCCACGGAAACAGGATCAGCAATGAAGGCTTCAGCGTTGTATTCCCGGGCAATCTCAAGGGCAAGGAGTGCTCCAATGTTTGATATGTGCTCCGCCCTCATGTTACCAGATTTTATGTCTGCCACCATTTTATCATTCACCCTGTATGTGCCACCTTCAAGTGGCTTAAAAAGGCCACCCCTCCCCATCACACAGTCAATTTTCTCAACCTGATGCACCTGGAGAAGACCTTTTATGTTCTGAAGCCTCATCTCCATCTGGTCAAGGATGGATGGAAATCGTTTCAGCGTCTCAAAATCATAGGATATTTCTTCACGCCAGACCTCTTTCTCGTCCTCCCAGTATGCAACCTTTGTTGATGTGTTTCCAGGATTTATAACAAGGACATTCATTCTCTCACCTCCCTCACAACATCAATGGTGGTTCCATCCCTGTAGTCAATTATCGCAATTATCCTCTCCCCAAGTTCAGGTTCTTCGGGTTTTCCAGTTATCTTCATGAGTTTTGAGTAAAGTTCCTCTATCTTCATGATGGGAAGCTTTGAGCCCTTTGTTTTCTCAATCAGGTCTTCCCTCCTGGGATTGATTGCTATGCCAAGTTCTGTAACAATAACATCAATGGTCTCACCAGGGGTTGTTACTGTTGTAACCTTTTCCCTTAAAACAGGAAGCCTGTTTCTGTAGGAGGGGATTGTTATCATTGTTATTCCTGCGCCTGCTGCTGCATCCTGATGTCCACCAATTCCATGCAGAAGGAGTCCATCAGAATGGGTGTTCACATTAACATTGAAGTCAAGGTCAACCTCGGTTGCACCAAGGAATGCAACATCCAGATAGTTTGCAATGCATCCCTTTGAGTGGATGTCGTAGGATTCTTCAACAGAGACTTCTATGTGATTTGGGTCATTGAGGAGTGAATCACAGGCTGCCTCATCAAAGAGCTGTCCATCAAGCAGCACCTTCACATATCCTTCCTTCAGCAGGTCAACAATCAGGCCTGTAACACCACCCAGAACAAAATCTGCCCTGATGTTTCTCTCCTTCAATATATCCCCGATAAATTTTGTTGCTGCAAGGGATATTCCACCTGCACCTGTCTGGAATGAGAACCCGTCCCTGATTACACCAACTTCATCAAGGAATTGCACTGCATACTTTGCAATCTGGAGCCTTGTGGGTGAACGGGTTATCCGCGTTGTACCTGATACAATCTTCTCAGGGTCTCCAATAGAGTCAACCTCCACCACATAGTCAACGTATGTGGATTTAATGGTTGATGGATGGCATGGATAGTCAACAAGGTTGTCAGTGATAACAACAACCTTATCTGCAAATTCTGAATCCACAAGTGAGAATCCCAGTGGTCCAAAACGTGATTTCCCGAATGTCCCTGTTGCATTACCATACTGGTCTGCTGCAGATGCGGCAATGAAGGCACAGTCAATCTTTATCTCTCCAGCCTTCACTGCCCTCACCCTGCCACCATGTGACCTCAATACACAGGTGTCTTTTATCTTTCCCGTGGAGCAGGCATATCCCACAGGGCCGTTCATACTTCCCTCAATCCTCCTTATCACCCCTTTCTCAATCAGTTCTACAAGTGGCTGATGCACAGGGAAAAGGGCAGTGGGAAAGAGGACTATATCCTTTATTCCCATGTTTGCAATCTCCTCCATCACCATGTTCACAACATAATCTCCATCCCTCAGATGGTGGTGGAAGGATATGTGTGCTCCATCCTTTATCCCACATTTTTCTATAGCCTCCCTGATGCTTTTCAGGAGTTTCTTTTCCTTCTGCTTTGCAGGGGGTGGGATCCTTCTCTTTATTTCACCATCAGATATATGGTCAAAGGCTCCCTTGAATGGGATGAGTTTCCTTCCATTAACCTCTTCTGGTATAAGCCTGCCAACTTTGTTTTCAATCATCATTCACCTCCAGAAGACCAAGTTCCTCTGCAAGTTTCAGTATCCTCTTTGCCCTTTCTGCAACAGGTCTGTCTATCATCTTCCTTCCAAGTGCAATAACACCCAGACCCTTCTCCTCAGCCTCCCTCAATGCATCAACAACCTTTCTTGCATACTCAATCTCCTCCTTTGTTGGAGAGAACACCTTATGAACAGGTTCAATCTGGGATGGATGGATAAGCCC
>QNDZ01000016.1 GCA_003646055.1 bacterium | reverse complement strand
TACAAGACCAAGTGTTATTCCAGATTCATGCCTTTCACCTGCTGCATCAATGATTGTCTGGGGAACATTCTTTGTTGTGTCAACCTTTATGTTTGTGAGCCCATACCTGTATGAACCTGATATCAATATATTTCTCTTTTCACCTATATACCTTCCTCCACTGAACTCAAATCCCTTTCTGTACTCAGTATAATATTCCCAGATTCTATAATTGGAAAAGATGCTTACCCCGACACTGGTGGGGGTGTCAAAGAGCCACGGTTCACGGAAACTAAAACTGATATTCTGGATGGGGGTATTGGTTTCACCAGAAACAAGTGTCCTCTCATAATTGAAACTTACTGCCTGTCCCCTGCCCATGAAGTTTGGGATATTGAAGGATATATTCCCTGTGAACCCAACATCACCTGAATACCCTATCCCTGCGTTGAATTGCCCTGTTTCCTTCTCCTTCACCTTGAATACAAGGGTGATTGAGTCCTTTGATTCTTCTGGTATCATCTCAAGACCGAGGTCTTCAAAGTAACCAAGCCTGAAAAGATTTTTTTGTGAGTTTATAATTTCTTCCCTGTTGAAGAGTTCACCTGGATAGATGGTCAGATTCCTCCTGATTACCTTGTCATAGGTTCTTTCATTCCCTTCAATGTTTATGTATTTAACATAAACCTTGTTGTTTTCCTGTATCTTTATCACCACATCAATGGTATCATTTCTGTACTTCATATCAGGTGAGACCTGAGCATAGAGATACCCCCTGTCTGTATAGTACTCATAAATCTTCTGGATACCTTCCTGAAATTTTTTCAGGTTGAACTTATCTCCTTCAATGAGTTTTATGAACTTCCCTGGGTTTTCAAGTGTCTTATTGCCCTCAAAGGATAGATTCCCCAGATAATATACCCCTCCCTCTGTAATAAAATAAACCAGTGTGGCTTTACTGTCCTCTGATTCAATCCTGTAAGAATCCACCTTTGCATCAAGAAATCCCAGTTCGTGGTAATAATCCTGGATGCCTTTTATGTCCTCTGTGATTAATGAGTCTTTTATTTCCCCGTCCCTCCAGAATGTCCACCAGTGTTTACCCCTGTGTTTCACCTTTTTCCCGAGTGTTCTATCCCCCACATTTGAATTTCCCCTGAATTCTATCCTTGTAAGTTTAAGCCTTTTCCCCTCATTGATAACCATTGTAATCTTCATTCCACCTTCAATCTCTTCCCTCTGAATTCTCACCTTTGTTCCCCTGAACCCCTTTTCTCTGTACAGTTCTTTAATCTTCACCTTGAGCCTGAAAAGTTTCCTGTCCGAAATAATAGAGGGAAGGTCATAGTCAATCAGTTCCTTCAGGTCTTTCTCCTTGACATGTTTGTTGCCTGCAAACACAATCTCCTTAACAATTGGGTATTCTTCAAGGTTTATAATGACCTTGATTCCTCCTCCCTCCCTCTCAGCCTGAAGTTTTATATCCTTAAACAGGTCAGTGGAATATAAAAACTTGATTGCGTCCTTACCCTTTTCACGGGTGAGTATGTCACCAATTCTGAGTCCAGACGCAGTTATAACAAGGGCTGTATCAACATTTTTCAGCCCCTTTACCTGGAGGTCAAGAATGACCTCATTATAAGGGAATGCTGCAATTATAAGGAATAGCATAAGTTGAAGTTATCAAAAAACCTGTTATTGTCAATAGGCTTTACTAATATGACATACCAGTTTAATGATTTGTTCCATTGTGGAAAATTTTTCCTTTGGTAGGGAAAAAAATTCACACCCCCTGTAAAGAAAATTGTTGTTTTTCAATGGATTGATTCTGGAATGGAAGTTGTATATAGTGATAAAAAAGGAGGTTTTTATGGTGTTGTTAATGTTGCTATCATATCTACTTTTTGGAAGCGAGATTCCCCCAGACCATATAATTTACCTGCAACCACGATGGAAGATGATTAACCCAAAACTAAAGTATGCTGAAATAATGATTCTTCCACCAGCAAAGGCGGCATTTTTGAGGCAGTTTTTGAAGGTTGAGGACAATATTCCTCAGGCTACACCTTTTTATCTTAATACCAAAGCGTTCGGTTTACCTGACGAAAAAATGAAGCCCATGATAATAACATCCCCCGTTGAAGCCATTGTTTTTGAAAAGGTTGAGAAAAGGATTGAGAATCTTCAGAGCAAGGTAAAACTATCAAAAGGGAAAAAATCCATTGAGTATCAAAAGAATATTGAAAGACTGAAGCTTGAAGGAATGAAACAGATAATGGAGTTTAAGGAAAGGGAGATTGAAAAGGTGAAAAAGGGAGGTATAAGATGACCATTTTTCTCCTGCTTTCTATATTGGCACCTTCACTCCAGACCAGGTTGGGTGAAATGAAGGGGAATGATAGCATAAATATTCTTATCAGGTTACCTTCAGCGGATTATTCATATGCCTGGGCATTGAAAAAGTCGAAGGGCGACTGGAAATCCTATCTCAAGGAGTTTACGAGCCAGTCACAGGCACCGATCATTGAATTTTTAAAGAAAGAAGGGGTCCCTCAGGAAAAAATTACCCAACTCTGGATTGCAAACAAGATTGGTGTTCGGAAACTCCAAAAGACGATAATACTTAAACTTGAAGATAAGTTTGGCAAGGATATCTTGGTCAGGGATGATGAGCCTGTGAAGGTAATACCTGATGTGGAAAGTGTAATCCTCTCAAACTTCTATCCTGGTGAGGATTATGTCTCTGGTTCAATGGAGAACATAAAGGCACCAATCGCCTGGGAAAGGGGGTACAGGGGAAACGGAATTGTGATTGGCCATATGGATACAGGTATGGATTACTACCATCCTGTATTGAGGCACAGGTGGAGGAAACAGGGTGGATGGCATGATGAGTTCACATACAATCCTTCAGATGTTCCATACGACGATGAAGGACATGGAACAGGCACAGCAGGTTTTGCTGTTGGTGAGCATGGGATAGGGGCTGCACCTGGTGCTCAGATTATTGTGTGCAAGGCACTGGATTCTCTGGGAAGGGCAACAGAGACACAACTTTCCAATGGAATGCAGTGGTTCTGCGACCTTCCTGATTCATTGAAGCCCGACCTGACCACCAACTCATGGGGGTATGCACAGAATGATACCCGTTTCTGGGATGAAATACAAACCATGTTGCTTGACGATATAATACCTGTTTTTGCCGTGGGTAACGAAGGTCCTGATGCCAATACAACAAGCTGTCCAGGTGAATACCCTATGGTTATTGGTGTGGGTGCAACTTACTGGGATGAGGAATGGATAGCCTGGTATTCCTCAAGGGGACCTGAACCCAACCAATCCCCCTGGAATAACACAAACTGGTGGCCCAGACCGGACTGGAACAGACATAAACCGGATATTATTGCACCTGCAGAACCAACATACACATCCGCTCCAGATGGTAATTTCCAATCCTTCAATGGAACATCTGCTGCAACGCCCCATGCTGCGGGCCTGATTGCGGACATTCTTCAGGCAAACACCTTTGGGGAGTATCAGGACACTGCAAGAATAAGGAGGCTCTATCAGTATCTCACGGATTATGCTTACCTGAATGGCGACATTGATGCATGGCCCAATGACTCCTTTGGATGGGGAAGGATTGATGCTGAAAAGGTCCTGAACAATCTTCCTGCACCAGAGGTTCCACATATCTTCATCTCTTCTGTTGTGGTTGAGGATGGGAACAATGGGGTTCTGGGTGGTGGTGATGGTAACCCCCATTTAAGGATAACATTGAAGAACACTGGTGCACCTGCAACAAATGTCTCTGCAAAACTTGTATATAAAGATAACTCAAGTATTCGCTGGAGGGCACAGGGACCGTTTTCCTTTGGAAATCTTGGGACAGGTGATTCAGCATCAAACAACTCCTTCCAGTTGAGGATGCCCGCAACCCTTGATGATACCCTGTGGGTTTACTTCACCCTCCGCATAACTGCGGACGGTGGTTACCAGGATTGGGACTTCTTCCACCTGGTTACGGACTTCTCAAACAAGCCCGGATACGAGGATACCCTTGTGAATGATGATGATACACCAACATATAATACAGGCAATGATGATGAGTATGCAAACTACAACTACTTTGCATCCTCCTTTGAGGTTGCCTCACCATGCACACTGATTGCAATCCAGCTATACTTTGACGGAACAGGGACAGGGGAGACGCTTTTTGTCTGGAAGGACAATTCAGCAAACAATGCACCTGATTCAGAACTCTGGGGTTATGCAATCATAGATGTGGGAACAGCAGATGCCTGGACAACCGTTGATGTGAACCCGGATATATACATTGGTAGCGCTGGGAGATTCTGGGTTGGCATAAGGAAGGTAAACTCCACATGTGTCCCATGGCAGGACGACAATTACGGTGTGAATCCACCATATGACCTTTCAACGAACGATAGAACAGACCCGACCTCTTGGTGGGGCTCGTCCTGGTGGGGAACATTCATGTGGAGACCGATTGTGAAAACTGAAGCAATAACAAAACCTTTTATAAGGTCTGTTTCATGCAACATAAAGGATAAACTTTATGGAAATGATGATGGATGGATTGACCCTGGCGAAAAGCTTGGACTATACATATCCTTAAAAAACAATGGAATCCCATGCTACAATACAACCCTCACCCTTGAACCTGCAAACACATACACATCCACCAGGGTGAACATTATAGACAATACATCCACTGTTGGCATTGTCCAGACGGGCGACGAGACAGCCAACAACTACAATGACCCGTGGGTAATAAGGTTCTGGGATCTGGACTCCCTCAAGGGAAGGACATTAACATTCAGGTGTATTGTTCAGGGGAGTTATGGTTCCGGGAGTACCTATAATGATACATTCACCTTTGATGTTGACGAGCCATGGCAACCAACACCTGGGGATACACTTTTTTACTCCGCAGGGACAGGTGGGCTTGTAGCCTTTGATATATGCAGTTATAACTTTAGCAGCTGGTATTTTGCAACAGACTTCTACATCGGGAATACTGAATTAGATTCTGTTTATGTGGAATCAATCGGTCTTATTTACTGGAGTAAATCATATATGTGTAACAACTCTAAAAATCCAGGGGAGTTTGACGCATACATATGGGCAGACAACAATGGACTGCCTGGTGCTGTCCTATGGTCACAGAGCTCGGATAATGAAGTTACAGACCCCTCCTGGCAATTCTTCTATGTGGGTATGAGACTCCCTGGCAGGTTCTGGGTGGGTTATAAGAACACTGCCACAAGGGTTGAAGGCCTTCAGAATGAGTATAACTATCCATTAAACAATGCCAGCCCTCTTATTGCATCGGTAACAGCATACAATGATGGTTCTGGTTGGGGATTATATGTGGACGCTCCAATGGCAGCATATGTATTCTTAAGAGAGGACCATCCAACCGTTTCCTACTTCAGGCCCAGTGGCTGGGATTGGTCTGTACTTCCCACGAATGCTACAGGCACCCATACCATTCCCTCAAACCTCTCGGGTTCATGGGTGGATGGCTCTGGAAATGTATATACCCACCTTGCATTGATAAACAGGTCTCCTGTGGATATCTCAACATCCTCCGGGACAGCAAGAGAAACATGGGAGAACTATTGCTTCCTGGACAACTATTCTGTCTGGTATGGGACAGCCACCAACCTTAATGCTTACACCAGCCTTACATACTCTGACCAGAGTGTTTATGTGCCGGGTGGAAGGCATACACTCCTTATGTGGGCCGACTACAATGACAATGTCCAGGGGAATGTGTTTAATGTTTCTTATAGATACTGGGGCAAGCAGTATAATTTCAGAGCGCCTGTTTTCCCCGTTGATACATCTGTTCTTGAATCATGGATTCCTCCAATGACAGGACCATTTGCAGGATATCTTGAGAACTGCACTGCTTACAAACTTAACCTTACTGAGCCAAGATGGTATGTGTTTGGTGTGAGGGATTTCAACATCAATGTTGCTGGAGATACATTTGATGTTGACCTTAAGGTGTATTCAGATGGTCCCACAGACCCATACACTGGATATTCCCATACTATAGGAGCCTCTGCATTGGGTCCTGGGATGGTGGACTTTGTTGTCATGGATGGAAGAAATATTGATTCTGTTTATGTTGGAATTTACAATTTCCTTGACAGCAGAGATTCTGCTTATGTGAATCTTTCAAAGACCAGATACAGATTCCAGAGCTGGAGCGCAACAAGAGTGGGTCAGCCAGATAGTTTCAATTATTCTTCTGATGTTGTGAAGGTATACGAATTGGCTGTTCCAACAACGGCCACATATGCATGTTCTGTTGTGAATACAAGTGGTTCTGACCTGGGAATTGGTGTCTATTACGGGAATAATGTGATGGGAAGGTCTAAGGGAACTGAATCGGATGTGAATGGTGCAGGAGGTGACGAAGGCCTATCTCTATCCCTTAATGCAAATGATACTATTGCAATAGTTGTCTGGAAGAATGACAATGTTACAGCAAAGGGAGCAAGCTTTACTGTATACATTAAAAACACTGGGACAGATGAATATGCCTCCGCTGCTCCCCTTGCCACACATTCTATGTATCTGAGTTACTCAATCACCATGGAAGGCGTGGTTATAAACATTGCTGGTAATGGGATTTTATCATCGGAGATATACAGATCAGAGGACAACCAGCATTTCTCACTTATCGGAAGAACCGGCGATTGCGTATTTCTTGATGCAGATGTTGATCCCGGCAGGGTTTACTGGTACAGAGTGAAATCAACCTTTGAAGATGGGCATGTTGAGACCAGAGAGACACGGGTGATTTTCAATCCCATAGACAAACTTTCATTTGCGTTTAGTCCAGCCAGTCATCTTCTCAATGTAAGTGTGCCGTCGAAAATGAGAATTGAACTCTCTCTGTTTGATATAACAGGAAGAAAGGTGTTAACATTGATAGATGGAAAGGAGATGAGAGCAGGAATATATAGATACAGCCTTGGAAACCTGGCAAGTGGACTTTATTTTGTTGTTCTCAGAGGTGAAAATAAGAGAATTTTGGATAAGGTGGTAATCCTGAAGTAAAAAGGGGGGCTGAATGCCCCCCTTTTTTATTACTTCAACTTCACTATTTTTATCTTGCCTATCTCCCCAATTCCTCTGGCAGTGGCTGTTATAAAGTAAACACCTGAAGGAAATTTCTCCCCATCAAAAGAGACCCTCGTTATGCCTGCTTTCATTTCACGGTTGTGGATGACCTGCCTTTTTCTGCCGGAAAGGTCATAAACCGATATAAGGACATCAGTTTTCTCTGGAAGCCCAATATTCAAGACAACCTTTGAAAGGAACAGATTACTGCTGGATGTTATAAAGGGTTTTTGGGGAATAAATTCAGGAACATCAGTGGCACCGATCAGGAAGCTATAAACCCTCTGGACAAAATCTTTTGTTGTCAGGGGATGGAGCCTCTGGATTGGGACAGAACTGCCAAAGGTCCTGTAGGTTCCGCTATCATAGTAATGTGCGATAGTATCTCCTCTCTGGTTGATAAGAGCGGCAACTGAAGTAACATTGGTTTTGAACCTATCCTGTGCAAGCTGTTCTTCTGAAACTATCGATGAAAACCCATCAAAAATTGTGCCTGCTTCACCATAAACACTATCAGAAGCCGGACCCATAAAGAGGGAAACCACATTGAAGAGCGTATCAAAGGAGTATGCATCTCTGTATCGGGGGTCATAATACCAGCATCTTGTTCCTTCAAGATACATTCCCATCTTATAGTTGTTCAAGAAGGACTTGATTATATCAACCTCTTCTGAGGTATCAGGAAGTATGTATCTGTCTGGATAATCACCGAAGGTTGCCCATAAGGTAAGAAAATTCCCAATATATGGTGCAAAAAATTTAAGGTCGCTTGTGTAGAAGCCTTTAAGTCCAAGTGAATCCCTTAATATTGAGTAAAGAGTCTTTCCAAACACCTCGTTGGGTGCTGGGTTCCAGAGAAGGAATTGACCGGATGGAACTCCTGAATAGACTGTTTCCACATATGTATTGTTGAAGATATTCTGGTCCTCGGAAGATTCAATCCTGGCAGTGATAATGTAATACACATCAAAGCCCATTGGTTTCCATTGTTCGTAGGTGATACTTAGGGTGTCCCCTGCGTTCAGATAAGTGGTGTCATAGGATGAAAATACCTCTATTCCACTTGAGTCAACACTCAGCCTTGATACACATGCAAAACCTGAATCCGAAACGTTTGCAACAATTACCTCTGGTGTGTAATAGACGCCAGGTTTTACTATTACCCATGGACTTGTGATGGAAAGAAGAGAAACATCATAATGAACTGTGCCCGTATCACAGAGAACACGGATCATGAAGTCCTCATCCGTGAAGTGATACCAGGAACCCTGATAATAGTAATAACTATTCCCAACACTTCCACTCTGGTCTGCTCCAAAAACAGGGTATTGGGATGAAGAAGTGTTCTCAGCGGACACATAGAATGGCTGGGGTATCTTTAGACTGGTATCAGGGACATCAACATAAGTGAATCCATAGGGCCTGGACTGATTCAACTGGTCACCTGGATAGAAGATTATATCAGAAGGTAATATCTTTTCCTGTGAAGGAAGCGTGTCTTCTTCTAAGAACAGATTAATCCCAACAGTATCGGGTGGAGTATCAAAATCTGTATACCAGTAGAAGAACAACTTCCTGGGTTGAATGAACTTATTTGCTCCAAAGGGTTCAAATCTTGATGCTATCCTATCCCCCTGTTCCCATATGTAGTATGCCTCAGGTTCACCATCGTCATAGGCAATTATAATTCCCTGGAAGTATGTTTGATGTGCTGTTTCAATAGCGTTGCCATTTGTATCAACCGCCTTCACCCAATAATCAATCCTGCTTCCAGTGGGCTGTTGTGGAATGTTGAAGAAGAAGGTATCACCATGGGAAGAATCAGGGATAATTCCAGATGCACCACCACCCTCCACAGAATAGAATAAGGTTTCTGCCTGGACACCATTTCTGTCAAAGATATAAACAGGTAGGTTCAATGAACCCGAAACGCCATCTCTATATGTGTCAGGCCCTCTATATCTCACTATTGGAGGTGTTACATCTGTGTCAAGACCCTCTATGAGGAATTCGTCCACAAACCATCCTTCTTCGTTGTATCCATAATCACTGACAAGTTTGAGTGTGAGTCTGTATTGAGTGCCTGTATAGTTACCAAGGGTGGATGTGATTTTGTACCAGTTTGCTGAATCTCCATTGAAGATGGCCAGTGTCTCCATCTTGCCACTTACAAGATCCTGTAAAATGAGGTAGCCATAGTCAAAACCTGCTTCAATGTAGTGCTTTGTCCAGAATGAGAGTTTTGCATCTGCAAATGATGAAAACTGTAGAGTTTCCTTTAATGATGACGCAAGAATAGATTGGTCAGGGTAATTGGCATAAGCAGTATCAGTATAGCTGTAATCCCCATCATAGGAATATTCATCTGTGATATCCCAGACACCTGTCCAGAGGTCAAGACCTGTTTCGTAGTCATCATATACGATAACATGAGTTGTGTATACCTGTCTTGAGAGAGTATCATTTGAATGGTCGCTGTCCTGGGAGAGGTTTGCATAAGCATATACGGTGAATGTATCCTTTGTGAATACGCTCCAGTCAGTAAGCTGGATCGTCGTATCACTGTTTGCTGGAAATCCATGGATTAAAAGGCTATCCCCATAAACAAGGTTTGAAAGTTTATCGTAAATCCTGACAACTGCATAGAAGTCAGGCACTGTGTCTGTGGAGATATTTGACAACTTAAAAATGACCGAATTTGGGCCGTCTATATTTGAGAACTTCTTTGGCCACATTATTGATACAGGGTAAAGGTCATAGGATTGGATAGTGACACCAAAGTAGCCGAACACAGAGGACATAAAATTGACCCTGTCAGACTTCCTCAATGCCTCAAATGGAGCACCAAAGAAGAACAGTTTTCCATTCTTTGTTGTTCCTGCACTATCAACCCTGTAACCAACTATGCCCCTGTGACCTGTATTCACTTTTACAGACCTAAAAGATGAATCAGCATTATTAGTATCAATGGTTATCTGGTCAGACCAATCACTGTTGGGATCGTTTGTAAGCCTTGATATGGAATCTAAGGGAAACACAAAGGCATCTCCAATAGTATCCCCTACTCCATACACAGTGTCACAACCTTCATCTGAATAGCTCAAAACATAGAGATAAGAGGGGATACCGGGCCCGTTCTCTAAATTGTAAAGCACATCTTCACCACTCAACCATAAATTTCCACCAGAATTAAGATAGGCGAGAAGATGGACCGTATCATCGGCGGTAAGAGAAGTATTGAAATCGGGTTCATTCCATATCACAATGGTGTAAGACTTCAGAAGATTGGAATCAGGCCTGAAAGTAGAATCATTAATGGAGAAGACCTCGTAGGAAATCCCAAGGCTCGAGATAATCTCCAGCCAGTAGGTTTCATATCCTACTCCCTCAGAGGATAATTGCCCGCCATCATCGTCAACAAAAAGGACTGTGGACTGTTTTGGTAAAGATTTTTCTGCCTTATTAAGTATCTGAATCTGTGGTGTAATTGGAAAAGACCTAACAACCTTTTCGTGAGTGATTGGGTGGGAGAAGGTATTTAGACCAACACTGAAAAGTAGTGTAATAAAAAACATAGACACCTCCTTTTAATACGGTTAAAGGTTGTTCACAATAAACCCGACCATAGGTTTCTGCACCCTTTGCTTTTTGACCGACCCCATTACTTTACCAGTATAAATTTGAGTACACCTCTTTTATGGCTCAAAAACATATACTTTGCAAAGTATACCCCTGCTCTGTCAGGCATACCAATTTTCAATGTGTTTTCACCAGCGTTAAGTTGATAAACCTTTGAGAAGACCATCCTTCCTGCAACATCGTAAACCTGAATACTGATTTTACCAACACAGGGAGAAACAATGTCAAGTTTGCAACTGCCTGATTTATAAATCATCCTGTTTTTTATACTGAACTTTAAATGCTTACTCAATCCAGTCATCCCTGCATTGGAACCAACAGAGAGATACAGAAGTTTTGGAATGGACGATGCCTTTGAGGAATCCCTGTAAAAATACGCATAAATGACAAGGGAATCATAACTCAATGTATCAAGCATGGTTATATCAAAGGAATCATATGTGGATGATGAATAAAATCCCTCCAGATTGCCTGGAAGCTCTGCATCAGGGACTGGTATAAGTGAATCTGAATAAACATATGCTACCCTGAAAACAATGGAGTCATCTGGTGATGATTTTATGTATTTTACCCATCCCCAATCTCTCCTTCCAGGTGATGTCATGGAGAGGGCACTGTATGATATGGGCGGTGAAACAAAGGTCCCTGAATAGATGTTATGGATTGTTTTAACCTGAACATTAACATTATCAATACCACACCCATAACTCCTTGAATTGGAATCCAGGTATCTCCAGCAGAATTTTGCACTATCAGAGGGAAGGTATCGGGATAGGTTAAGTTGGAGCCAGCCTTTAACACTATGCAGGTCTGTTCTCAAAACAAGGGTATCCCCCGTTCCACCAGAGTATCTAATCATGTAAGTATAGAGCGTCTCTTGAGGGGACTGGCTCATTTCCTTGAATCCAAGGCCAAATCTCAAAGTTAAAGAATCAGCAAATGAAAGGTCAATGCTGGGAGAAATGAGTGCTTCATCACAGAGGGTATCGGATGTACCTGCTGTGTAATCGGCATAGAATGCATATTTTGTTCCATACTGTGGTGGTTCATAACCTTGTATATCTGAAGTGGTGCCTCCCTGCCACCTCTTGCCATTTCCATTGCCATCTATCACAGTCCATCCAGATGGAGGAAATCTGCCTTCAAAATCCTGGTCAATTTTTTTAATCCATCCCATTATTGAATCTGGTAAAATAAGGCTGTCTCCATAAAGGGCAAGAGAATTCAGGGTTCCCAGTTCAAATTGCTTTGCACCCTTTATACTCCACACACTATAGGAAACTGATGTATCAATACGAACAGACACAACAGGGCTTATTGGAGAAGAAATGTTTGATCCCTTGTAATCCCTTGAAACAATACCTATGAAGTAGGTTGAGTCGTTTAATAATGCTATTGAAAGAGGATGTTCCACAAGTGAATTGCCACCAGAATAAACAATCTCAGAATCAACAATAGATGAGAAATCCCTATCCTTTGCTATATATATGATATTCATCAAGGAGTCTCCATCTCTGTCATATGCATGGAATTTAACCAAAGGGTTAGGTGTGTTTAATAATTCAAGGTTGAAGGGATGCACGATCTCAGGTATTTCAGGACCTTTATTCAATGGTCCTGTTATAACAAGTGCATAGGGTTGGGGTCCAAAAGGGGTCTTACTGGCTGAAACAGTTACACTGAAAGTAGTATCAGTGATCTTTGGAGCCGGAACCCAGACAACCTCAACAGGATTTATACTATCAGGCGAACCTCCGGTGGTTGAATATCCATTGCTGAATACATTACCAAGGTATGTTGAATCCTTTATTGTAACACAAAGGTCAAGGTCATTAACAAGGGGGTCAAGTGCAGATTGAATGCCTGGATAATCCATCCATACAAGCACAACCTTCAATGGAATTCCTTGACCCTGATATACCTTGAATGTATAGGTGTTTACCTCTCCCTCGCTTAATCCCTCTTGGTTATCATCAACATATAAAGCAGTAGAGTCTCCAGGGAAGTAAAGGGCTTTATCCAGAACAACAAGCCCCCACCCCTGTCCATAAGAAGGAACAGGATTTGTATAACCACCGGTCATATTTACCGTTGCTAAAATCATGGTTGCCTTTATCAGTGCACCTGATGGATTGATGGCATTATCTGGATTTTTAACACCCCCTGGATAATATCCATCTGTATAATACTGCCTTACCAGGGCAGCAAGTCCTGCTGCTGCCGGACATGCCATGGATGTGCCACCCATTTCACAAAGAAAGGTGCCATTGCTTGTTCCTCCTTCTGAATTACCAAGACCCGGGTTGCCAGTTGTGGGATCACCATCACTCCAGGCTGAATAAATGAAGTATCCACCAGGAACAGATATATCCGGTTTCAAAAGCCCTTCATCCGTTGGTCCATGGGATGAAAACCAGGCCATTGTCATTAGGTCATTGTCATTTATACCATCTGGTGACCAGTTTGCCCCATCCTCGTCGCCATGATAACCAGGATTCTGCCAAACAGTATTGATCCCATAATTGCTTTCAGAATTGTTGCAACCTGCACCAGCCTGGGAGGCTCCCACAGCTATCACCCCCTTTGCAGTTGCAGGGGATGTAATGGTATTTGAACCAGGTCCATCGTTCCCGGCAGAAAAAAAGATAACAAAATCTTTGTGGTTCCAAAGAAAGATGTCACATTGCTCTGCCTCTGTATCATAACCAGTAGCACCACCCCCCCAGGAGTTTGAATGGATTCTTGCACCTGCATTATATGCCCATAGAAAAAGGTTGTTTAAATCAAGGGGTAGTCCATCAAGTTGTTCAGATTCGTTATACTGGTCCTGAGGAGTAGTGGAAATATCCTGGAATGCTATTAAAGCCATTGGAGCCATTCCATCACCCCTGGCAAGAATACCATCCTGGGATGGATCATGACTGCTTGAATCACCGGCAATGGAACAGGCAGTATGGGTACCATGCCCACTTGTTCCTATCCACTCACTTCCATTCCAGTGTTCATTATTGGATGCACCATCGTGGTCATCTGACAGAATCTGGTATCCAGCAATCTTATGGCTATAAACACCTGCAAATGTCGTTCCAGGAGGGTTGAAGTTCATGCTTCCCAAAACCTCATCAAAATAGCGCGAATCCCAATCAATACCTGTATCTGCTATACCCACCACCTGGCCCTGGCCAAAGATACCTCTACTATATAAAGGCACTGCAAGGGCATCTACCTGGGATGAGGCATACCATCCTGTATTTACACTCCCCATGTCAAGGGTATCAAGGGATTGACATATCCATCGGGTCCATGCATTCTCCAGCCTCGGCTGATAATATCTTTCTATCCATTTAACCCCATTCATAGGAGCAATGGTTTTAATTGCATCCCAAACTCTGTCCTCTTCTATTGAGAGGAGCATATAATTGTAGTAACAACCTTTTTCCACCTTCAGGATATTAAATTTTCCATTGAGTCTTTTCACAAAACTTTCTATCGGGATTTCCGGGAATAGCTCAACTATGATTTTTATAAAACCTGGCTGGTCAAAGAACTTCTCACTTGTTGGAGTATTCAGAAGCCTCTTCTCAACCTTAAACACAGGGGAATAATCGCCAATCCATCTCGGACCAAGGCTTTTTATACTCTGAATATCCTTACAATAAACAAGATATGCGTTCTCCGAGATATAACCATAAAGGACATTGCCCCTCTCTTCAAGATACATTCTTTGTGCCTTTGTTAATCTGTGAAAGAACTGAACCACCTTGTAATCAGTTGCTTCATAATATTCTATTCCATCAATCTGGGGAACCTTCTCCAGTGGATCAAAATCAACCATTTTCAGGTTGATGTTCATAGAAACTATCACCAGGATTGATAAAGGCATAGTAACCTCTCTTTTTTAAGAATAAGAATTATAAAAAATTTGTCAATACATCTATTATGAGCTATGGGTAGCAATTTGATGATTTGTTCCATTTGGAAAAATTTTCCTTAAAATGGAAAAGTTTCACAACATTTGTAAAAAATCTTCTTGATTTTCAATGGGTTGATTCTGGAATAGAAATTGCATATCAAATATAGTAAATAATATAAAAGAAGGAGGTTTTTATGAGAAAGGTTTTGATAGTGCTTTTAATCGGTTGTTCTCTGTTGGCAGGGAGTATTGATCTGGATTTTAATTACTCACCGAGCAGCCTGACCTTTTCCAAAAAAAAGGGATATGATATTGTAAAGTTGAAAGGTGCATTTCTCACAGGAAAGATAGGTGAACCTACGTATCCTGTATTTTCTTATACAGTTGCGTTGCCACCAGGTGCAGAGGTTGAAAAAACTGAGATTTTAGAAATTGAAAAGAAAGTTATACCTGGCGTTTTTAATCTTTACCCGTATCAACCACCAGTTCCCTTTTCTAAAAGGCCTTCTGAATATAAATTCATTCCACTAAATCCTGATATGCCTGTAAGGAATACACCTTATCCTGATGAGATTATTCAAAATATACATACAGGGAATAAGAGTGGCTTCAGGCTCTGTAGGTTCCATGTATCACCGTTGATTTACACACCTGCAAAAAAGATGTTGGAGTTAATCACACATATTAAAATCAGGTTGTATTATAGTGAGGATAAAAGTAAGGAGAGGAGATTGCCTTCCAGGGTGATAGAGCATATGTCCAAGAGGGTGAAAGAAATAGTGATTAACCCGAAGGATGTTGACAAGTATAAATCAGAATTGATAAGAACAGAAAATAGTGGTTCAAAGGCTCTTCCTGCTGGTGATTATGATTATGTGATTATAACTCCCCAGAGTTGGGAGAATGCGTGGCAACCGCTGATAGACTGGAAAACAAAAAAGGGTGTCCGTGCCAGAACATACACATTACAGGATATAAATTCAAATTATTCTGGTTCCCACATCTATGATAAGATTAAGAATTTCATTATAGATGCAAACTCAACATGGGGAACAATGTGGTTTGTGCTTGCTGGCAATATTGATACCATACCCAATGCTCCTTGTTATGGCTATGTGAATACCTTTCCAGCAACAACGGATAATAACATAGCATCAACCAGATTCTTTGAAGATTTTGATAACTGGGATAAAGATGGTGATGGTCTTTATTGTGAATACAGCAGTGATTCACCAGATTTTTGGGCTGATTGTTATGTGGGCAGGGCTTATGTGTGGAATGTTGAGCAGGTTGACAGTTTTGTTTCCCGTATTCTCTTTTATGAAAAAAATGTACCGAATGATTATGAAAATAAGATGATGTGGTGGACAGAGCAGTTATGGAGTAGTAGTTCCAATGGAGGGGATTGGGCTGATATACTACAAACCAAGTTGGAGGATGGGGGGATTACCTGGCTGACCCATACGGAATATTATGATGATAGGGGAACTTTTCCAGGTGACGTTGAGGCTATAAATGAACAAGAACAGGGGTACGGTTGGACCGTTGTTCTTTCACATGGCGATTATCAGGAAGTAATGCAGGGCCAGAGTGACGGTGACGATATCACTGTGTCTGAATTGAGGAGGGATTTAGACAGGCCTAATGGAGGAAGGTTTGGTATCCATACAGGGATGTGTTGTATGAGTGGAGGGTATCATGAGGTTGATGCATGTTACAGTTCTGTATGGAATGGTGAGCAGTATGGAGGTGTGGCATCCATTTTCAATGCAGAATATGGTTGGGGATATGACCAGACAGATACAGATACAAGTTCAGGTAATTTCAAACTTTCT
>QNDZ01000015.1 GCA_003646055.1 bacterium | reverse complement strand
GATGGCACCAAACACCTTCCCTGCAATGGCAAAGGCAGGGGCAAATTACATGAATTCCCAACTGATAAAGATGGAGGCCATCATCAATGGTTATGTTGAGGGCATTGCACTTGATATAATGGGCTTCATAAGTGAGGGGAGTGGAGAGAACCTCTTTATTGTGAAGGATGGAGAAATCTATACACCCTCTCTTGGTTCTTCAATCCTTCTGGGTATAACAAGGGATTCTGTTATTAGGATAGCACGAGACCTTGGAATCAAGGTGAATGAACAGAGGATACCAAGGGAACTTATCTATGTGGCTGATGAGGTATTCTTCACAGGTAGTGCTGCTGAAATCACACCTATCAGGTCTGTTGACAAGATTATAATCTCAAATGGAAAGAGGGGTCCCATCACAAAAAAACTCCAGGAAGAACTTCTGGGAATTGCTGAGGGAACAAAGGAAGACAGATACGGTTGGCTAACCTACATATAGGAGAATAGATGAAATTTCCCAAGGGGAAGCCTGTTCTGGAAAATGTAAAAATACACTTTGTCAACTTTGACAACATTCTGAATCAGGCAAAGAAGGCCAGGGAAGGCAGGCTTAATGGTTACATTCAGATAATATACCCACAGGAGGTGGACCTCCTCTTCTTTCAGAATGGGAATCCAATAAATGCAGGTAGATTCAACAGGACGGGTTATTCCCTTGTCCCAATAAAGGATGTTGTTGAGAGGGCAAAAAAGTCAGAGGTTGGAATCGTAAACATATATGATGTTCCTGATGAACTTTTATATATGATGGTTGTTTCATTGAAGGAAACCCCGCTTTTTGCAAATAAGCCAATAAAACTGCTTGATATAGATAAATTATTGGACAGATTAAAGGGAGTAAACTTTGCAGGTTTTCTTGTGTTGACAAAAAACTTTGAGTACTTCTATGTTAAGTTTAAGGAGGGAGAGCCTGTAAGAATCTATGTTGCTGGAAAGGGTGTAAGTTCCATTAACAGGGAGATATTCAAAAAATTTCTTGAAAAGGGAGGGGATGACTTTTATGTAAGTGGTTATCAGGGGAAAACACAGATAAAACAGGCTGACCCTGCACTTGTTGGTATGTATGTTAAGTTCTTAAACTCTCTGATTGAAGCCTTCTCAGAGGCAATTGGCCCTTCCATTGTTCGGAAAACACTGATGTCTTCATATGAGGTGGCAAAAAATCAGCATTCACTCTTAAACAACTTTCAAATTGGGGATGACCTCAAGGTGATTGAAGGCACAGTTGCTGTTACGGCAGAGGAGGTTACCAATGCCTTTGCCACCTGGGTGGACAAATTTGTCGATGCAATATTTGTTGTCCTTGGAAGAGGAACTGACGAGATTATCTATAAATGCATCAGGGATTACAGGTTTGCACTCAAAAGTGCTGGTTTCTTTGAAAAGTCAAAACTTTCCCGTCTTGCAATATGATTTACATAGTTGCCACACCCATAGGTAACCTTGAGGACATTACCTTGAGGGCTTTAAGGGTGTTGAAAGAGGTTGATTATATACTCTGTGAAGATACACGTAGAACAGGAATTCTCCTTAAACATCACGGTATCAGAAAGAAGATGGTCTCATTCAATGACCACAACAGGGATAGAAGACTTCCCCTTGTGTTGAAGGACCTTGAAAAGGGTGTGGATATTGCACTGGTAAGTGATGCAGGAACACCCATAATAAGTGACCCTGGATATAAATTGATAAAGGAATGTATAAAAAGGGGGATTGAGGTTACATCTGTCCCGGGTGCATCCTCTGTCATAAATGCCATTGTGTTGTCTGGTCTTCCACCTGATAAATTTTATTTTGCAGGTTTCCTTCCCAGGAAAAAGGGGAAAAGGAAAAAAGAACTTGAGTTTATAAAAGAACTTCCATGCACAACAATCCTCTTTGAATCACCAGAAAGGATAGAAAACCTTATGGAGGAACTTGAAGTATTAATTCCAGATAGAGAGGTGGTTATTTTAAGGGAGATGACAAAAATATACGAGGAAAGGATTGCTGGAAGGCCATCTGAACTTAAAGGGATAAAAAAGCCAAGGGGTGAAATAGTTGTACTTATTCAGGGGAAATCTTAAACTTCTCCCTTATATTCTGGATTGAGAACACGTGGAATATGGTATCATACATCTTCTTCAGTTCCCTGTTGTAAACCCTGTATCGCCTATCGCTACTCCTGAATTTCCATTCATCAGATATTTTACTCAGTTCCTCCACAACCTGCCATTTATGTACAAACATTCTTCCATGCAGTTTCTTCACGGCCTCTATCCTCTTTTTACCAAACCACTTCTGGTCAAGTTCCCTTTTTGCAATCATTGAATCAATGTAGATTGAATCTATCCTTGCAAGGGACAAAAGGTATCCTGTATCTTCCTTTTTTATCCCCAATTCACTCAACTTTTCCTTAAACTCCCTTGCATTAGCAAAGACCTCTCCCTTTATAGGCTCAATTGCCTGTCTCAATGTTGATGGAACATCTCTGTATGTATATTCTGTGATAGAATATTTGATGGGTTTGTAGGTGGAAATCTGAAAAACATTCTGCATAAAGAAAAGCAGGATGAAGGACAGGATGCCTGAGGAAAGTGGTGTAAGGAACCATCCAACCACAATCTTATAGAGTTTTTTAAAGTTTATTGCCCTGCCCCCTCCCCTTGCTATACCTATACCAACAATTGCACCAACAACTGCCTGGGAACTTGATACTGGTACAAGGGGGAGTGGTGGAATACCCATGGAGACAAGAAATCTTTCAAGGGATTGGGAGGCGAAAATAAAGAGAACAAGGGATTCTGCAAGCACAACAACAAGTGCTGCAAGGGGTGAGAGCTTGTGCAGTTCTCTTCCAACAGTGGTGATGACTTTGTAAGAATAGGTGAATATACCCAGTGCTATTGCAAAACCTCCTACCATGAACAATACCTGTATATCATTCAGGTAAAAAAATCCAAGTGAGAGTCCCTTGAATGGATTCGAACCCATGAACACACCCATCACATTTGCTATATTGTTAGCACCAAGGCTGTACGCACCGAATATTCCAATCAATAAAAGACCAATCCTTGTGAAATTATCTATCTGGAGCAGGTGTATCTTCACCCTCTTTAAATAAAACTTTAATATGTTGAACAGGATAAAGGCAAAGATTCCTGCAAGTAGCGGAGAAAAAAACCATGTTGAAACTATCTTGGTGAGTGAAACCGTGTCTATCTGGGAACCAGTGAAGAGGTCCCACCCAACGATTGAGCCAACAATTGCCTGGGTTGTGGATACTGGAAGACCTAATTTGGCCATCCAGGACACGGTCGCACCTGCTGCAAGGGCAACGGTGAATGCACCTCCAACTGCATTTATATCACCCAGTTTCCCAAGCGTGTGTGCAGCACCTGAACCACTTATCACAGCACCAAGTATAACAAAGATGCTTCCAAAGATTGCTGCAGTTCTGAATCTGAGCATCTTTGTCCCAATGGCAGTACCAAAGATGTTAGCAGCGTCATTGGCACCAAGTGACCATCCGAGAAAGAGGCCACTTGAAAGAAAAATCCATATCATATTACATCATCCTCTTTATTGCATATATATTCACCCTGTCCCCAATATCCTCTGCCTTATCTGCAATGTTCTGGATGTAGGTTATGAATGTTCTCAGATGGGTTTTTTTTGCAAGGTCAATATCATCCCTGTCAAAGATGTACCTCTTAATTTTCTCACCAATCTTATCAGACTCCTTCTCAAAAAACATTATTTTTGAAATATGGTCTCTTACAGCAGTAATGTTCTTAAAATACGACCTCATAGTGCATACCATCTCCTCAACAGCACCAATACTCACCTCCACAAGTGAATCAAACTGGTCTTTCACTTCCGGGAATATCTCTGGCCTTTCAATTGAAAATTCAACAATAGTATCCGCAATCAGATTGAGGACATCATCTGAGTTTTCAAGGAGTGCAAGCACATCCCCCCTTGATTCGGGTATGAGCATCTCCTGATAAAGCTGGTTCTCAATATCCCTCCTGCTTGAATCTGCCCTTCCTTCAAGCCTGTCCACAACCTTTTCTCGTTCAGAAAACTCATTCAAATCACCATTAAGGTAGTATTTCAAAGCCTGTTTGAATTCAAGTGCTGCCTGAAGGATTGTATCAAGGAACTCGTCAATCTTTGCTTCAAGTTGCTTTGTCTTTTTGAATATGGGTATCATAAGCCCCTCCTTCTATTTTTTCCATTAAAACACCATACCTCACACCACCAGTGCTCACATAAACACCATCAAACCCTGCCCAATTTAATATGGTATACAAAATTCCTGTTCCTGCAAGTATAATATCTTCCCTTTCCTTTTCCATTCCCTTTATTCTTCTCCTCTCTATGGAATTTTTCGCCATGAACATTTCAATCATCTTCTCTACGGTATCTCTTTCAAGATATATCCCTTCAACAGTCTCTCTTGAGTATTCTTTCCCTATATGTATTGCTGCAAGTGTGGTAACTGTCCCTCCAATCCCAATAATTCTCTCTCCATAAGGCCGCTGAATCTCATCCAGAGAAGACTCAATGAACAAAAGCATTTTATTCACATCATCCTCTGAAGGCGGGTCATTCTTTATAAACCTCTCATAAAGGGAAACTGCACCTATTGGAATGCTCCTTATATAATCAATGCTCCTTCCAATTCCGGAAACAATCTCTGTGCTTCCACCACCAATATCAACCACAATTATTCTTTCTTTAACTTTCAGGGAAACGGATATAAAGGAGTAGTATCCCTCCTCTTCACCTGAAAGAATTCTCACATTCAGTCCGCATATATCTTTAAGCCTTTTGAGAAAAATCCCTCTGTTTTTTGCCCTTCTCAATGCCATTGTTCCTATCACAACTGGAGTTCCGCATCCAGTTCTTTCTGCTTTTTCCTTAAAATTGCAAACAGCATGGACTGTTTTTTCTATTGCATCATCCTTGAAGGTCTCTTTCATCCCCCTTGAAAGTCCGGTGATCACAGAGACATCTTCTACAACCTGAATATTCCCCTTATCATATTCAATACATGTGAAGAGCACAGAGTTTGAACCTATATCTATTGAACTGTACCTCATGGTATGAGTATAATTGATTAAAATCCTGTTGGCAATATATAAATAGCCCCGAGGGGAATCGAACCCCTATCTTCACCTTGAAAGAGTGATGTCCTGAACCGTTAGACGACGGGGCCAGTTACCAGCAGAAAAATATAAAAAATTCTGAAGATGTCAAGTGTTGATTTTTCTCATAAAACCCATTGACAAATGCTGTTTTCTTTATAATATAAGTTTGTCTATGAAACCAGCAGACTTGGAAAAGAAGACCTACAGGGAATTGACCAGGATTGCTAAAGACCTGGGAATTTCCCCAACAGGAAAAAAGAAAAAGCAACTGATTGAAGAAATCCTCCAGGCAAGAAATGGAAAACTTGAGGATGATATTCCTGTTATGGTGAAGGAGGAAAAGGTAGTAGAACCTTCTCTCCCTGAACCAGAGGTAGAGGAAGAACCAGAACCTCAGATAACAGCCCCATCAGAGAAACTGATTACTGAAGGCGTGATTGAGGTACTGCCTGAAGGGTATGGTTTTTTAAGGTCCTCCCAGAACAGTTATACTGCCTCTCCCGATGACATCTATGTATCACCTCAGTTTATAAAGAGGATGGGCATCAGGACAGGGGATACAATACTTGGTGAAATCAGGCCTCCCAACCCTGGTGAAAAGTACTTTGCCCTTGTAAAGATACTCAAGGTGAATGACCAATCACCAGAAAGATTAAAGGCAAGGGTGAAGTTTGAAAACCTCACACCACTCCATCCAATTGAGAGGATAAGGCTTGAGAGGTCTGATGGCGATATATCCATGCGGATTATTGACCTTCTTGCACCAATGGGCAAGGGGCAGAGGGGTCTTATTGTCTCACCACCAAGGGCAGGTAAAACCATACTCCTCCAGAAGATAGCCAATTCAATCACAGAGAATCACCCTGAAATCTACCTGATTATCCTTCTCATAGATGAAAGGCCAGAAGAGGTGACTGACATGAAAAGGTCTGTGAGGGCAGAGGTTCTGAGTTCTACCTTTGATGAACCACCTGAGAGACACCTCCAGGTTGCAAAGATGGCACTGGAAAAGGCGAAAAGAATGGTTGAATATGGAAAGGATGTTGTGATTTTACTTGATAGTATAACAAGGTATGCAAGGGCAAACAACCTTGTTGTTCCACACAGTGGAAAGACACTATCAGGTGGTGTTGATTCAAACGCACTCCAGGTTCCAAAGAAATTCTTTGGTGCTGCAAGGAAGGTGGAAGAGGGTGGAAGCCTCACAATTATAGCAACAGCACTCATTGAAACAGGTTCAAGGATGGATGAGGTAATCTTTGAAGAATTCAAAGGAACGGGTAATCAGGAGATTGTGCTGGACAGACAACTTGCTGACAGGAGAATATTCCCTGCAATAGATATATTCAAGTCTGGCACAAGGAAGGAAGAACTGCTCCTCTCTCCTGAGGAGCTTAACAGGGTGTGGGTTTTGAGGAAACTTTTAAGCGAGATGTCAAACCAGATAGAAGCCATGGAATTCCTTATTTCAAAGATGAAGATGACAAAGAACAATAAGGAATTCCTCAGGGCGATGACATCATAAACAGGAGGAAACATGAAAAAGGGAATACATCCTGAATATGTTGACTGCACAATCACCTGCTCCTGCGGGAATGTTATACATACAAGGTCCACCAGAAAAGAAATAAAGGTGGAGATTTGTTCAAAGTGCCATCCTTTCTTCACAGGCACACAGAAGATAATTGATACTGCAGGAAGGGTTGAGAAGTACAGAAGAAAATACGGTAAGAAGTCATAATGCGTCTCGTAGGTGAAACAAATATTCCCGAACTAAAACTCCTGAAAAGGGGTAAGGTTCGGGATATTTATATTGTTGATGACAAAAACCTCTTAATTGTTGCCACTGACAGGATTTCTGCCTTTGACTACGTTCTCCATAATCTTATCCCCTACAAGGGTTATGTACTCACAGGCATATCTGTTTACTGGTTCAAAAAAATTCCTTTCAAGAATCACTTTCTTACTGATGAACCACCTGATTTTTTATCTGAGGAATCAAAGAACCTTATCCTGAAAAGAAGCATGGTTGTAAAAAAGACGGATGTCCTGTCTGTTGAATGTATTGTAAGAGGACACCTTGCTGGAAGTGCACTGAGGGAATACAAAAAAACTGGAACTGCTTATGGGACAAAACTACCTGAAGGGCTTAAAGATTATGCAAAACTACCTGAACCATTATTCACACCCACCACAAAAGAAGAAACAGGGCATGATAGACCTATAAATTTTGAGGAACTTATTAACATCGTTGGTAGAGAGACTGCAGAGTTTCTGAAGGAAACCTCATTGAAACTTTTTAATCTTGGATATGAAGAGTTATTCAAAAAGGGTATAATTCTCTCTGATACGAAATTTGAGTTCGGGATTGATGAGGATGGCAACCCAATTATTATTGACGAGATATTTACACCTGATTCATCAAGGTATGTTGACCTTGAAATGTGGAAACAGGGCAGGGTTTATGATATGGACAAAGAGTTTGTGAGAGAGTATCTAATGAACAGTGGATGGGACAGGGAGTCACCACCTCCACCATTACCCAATGAAATTGTTGACACCTCTGCAAAGAGATACCTTGAAATCTATGAAAGGGTAACCGGGAAATCAGCCAACTTCAATTAAATCCCCTCTTTTAGAAATCCTGTCTATCCCTTTAACAAACCTTCCAAAATCCTTCTTTGATACAACCTCATCCACAAATCTTTTGACTGGTTCAATCAGATAACTATCCCTGAATATATCAAAGAATACAAAATCTGAAAAACCATGTTGTCTTGTGCCAAAGAATTCACCTGGTCCACGGATCTTCAGGTCAACCTCTGCAAGTTTAAATCCATCTGTGTATTCTTCCATTGCCTTCAATCTCTTACCAGCATCCTCTGTTATGTTTTCAGGGGTAATGAGGATACAGTAGGACTTTTTTCCACCCCTTCCTATTCTTCCCCTTAACTGATGAAGTTGAGAAAGTCCAAATCTATCAGCATTTTCTATCACCATGATGTTTGCATCAGGCACATCAACACCAACCTCAATCACAGTGGTGCAAACCAGTGCCTTAATCCTTCCTTCCCTGAATTCATTCATTATTCTATCCTTCTCTTCAGACTTCATCCCTCCATACAGCATCTCAATGGGTATGCCCTTAAAATATGTGTTTTTTAACTCTTTATAAATAGTTTTTACTGCCTTCAATTCACTTCTGGGATTTTCCTCTATCACAGGCAATACAATATATGCGAGTTCACCATCAGATATCTTGTCCCTTACAAACTGATAAACCTTCTCCCTCTTGTTCTCATTCACCCATCTTGTTTTTGGAGGCATCCTTCCTGGCGGGAGTTTTCTTATGGTGGAAACATCAAGGTCTCCATACACTGCAAGGGCAAGGGTTCTTGGAATTGGTGTGGCAGTGAGAAAGAGAACATCTGGGCTCTCACCCTGGATAATGAGTTTCTTCCTCTGGAGAACACCAAACCTGTGCTGTTCATCAATAATGGCAAGTCCCATTTTCGGTATTCTCATTCCCTTCTGTATAAGTGCATGTGTACCTACCACAATGGCAGGCTTCTTTGATATTGTCTCCAGAATTCTCTCCTTCTCTGAATTTCTCATTCCACCTGAAATAAGGTAAACTCCCACATCAATATCTTTAAGAAATCTGGAAAGCACCCTGTGATGCTGAAATGCAAGAATCTCTGTTGGAACCATAAAACCAACATTATAGCCATTCTCAATGCATATGAGAGAGGCAATCAATGCAACAATGGTTTTTCCTGAACCCACATCACCCTGGAGCAATCTCTGCATTGGTACAGGCTTCGCCATATCCCCTTTTATCTCATCAATCACCCTTAACTGTTCGTCTGTTAGTTTGAAGGGGAGTGAACGAAGCAATTTTTCTGCAAGATTGGAACTGGTATTAAAAGCAATACCCTTCTTCTTCTGGGCGTCAATCTTTTGAAGTCTCAAAAAGAGTTCAACAAAGAACAGTTCATCAAAGGCAAGCCTTCTAACAGCAATATCAACATCTTCTTTTTTCTCAGGGAAATGAAGTTTTCTCAGTGCATCCCTCAATTCAATCAGATTTAACATTTCCCTCTCCTCATCCATTAAATACTCCTCAACCCTATCCAAATACCTCTCAAGTGCATTCTTTACATATCTCCTGAATGAACGCTGGGTCAAAAATTTATTTATCCTGTAAACAGGGACAATCCTTCCTGTATGTATAACCTGGTAATCCTCCCTTTCAAGTTTCTCATACTCAGGAGAGATAATCTGTTTTTCAAAGCCAAACATAGAAATCTTACCGCTTATTGATACAGTCTCTCCTTTTTTAAAATATTTAACAACCCAGTCCTGATTGAACCACTTTGCAGAGATTGTTCCTGTTCCATCATAAACAACAACCGTGCCTATCTTCATACTCCTTGCTCTTTTCACAAAAACATCAACCACCTCACCGATGATTGTCACATCTTCACCTGTTTTTGCCTGGCTTATGCTCTTCACAACGCTTGAATCTATGTACTTCCTTGGTGGATAGAAGAGAAGGTCTCTTATAGTATATATTCCAAGAAGATTCAGATACCTCTCCCTTACAGGGCCAACACCCTTCACATATTTGACCGGAGAATCAACAGGATTAAAATCCATGAATAAAAAATACCACATTAAACCAATAAATCAAGCACCCCCCTAACTTCCAGCCCGGACCTTGACATTATGACATTTTGATCTCACCATTAAGTCTTACCTTTACGGTATTTTAATAATTTATTGACCATAAGTTTATTATAAAAGTATCCCCTGGTTAATAAATTAGATAAAGAGAGTAAGTTGTCTAATTCCATACGAGTAAATTCGAGTAAATTATGAATATAGGAATGAAGCAGGAAACATTTTTATAAATTGTGCTACCTTTCTTTATCTTCTATACCAAGATAGTCCCTTATCTCTTTATCAAGAAGAACACCAGAATTTATAACAAAAGAGTTTATTTCTTCCACAGGAGTGCCAAGCACCATCTCCCCCTGTATAATAGCCCACAATGCCTCTTTCTGTGTTCTCCCCTTGTATTTTTTTATGTTCTCTTTAATTAGATTCAACAACTCCCTTCTCTCTCTTTTTGTTTCATTAATCTCCCTTTTCATTTCAGGATTTTTACTCTCCCAATTCTCCACAAAGCTAAAGTGATGCCAATAATAGAATAATTCATCTAGATAAGCACTCTCTGGGTATTTTTTTATCAACTCTTTACTGAGATAAATCATCTCTTTAACCTTCCAGGACCCTTCTTTCTCTCTAAACTTTTTGTATATCTCCCATGCCTTTTTTTCTTTACCAGCGGGCTTCTGTATATATATGTGCAGTGTATCCGATGAGAGTTTCTTGAGTCTACCCTTTTCTTTAACCCAGTAATAAATTGTAAAAGAGTATCTACCAGGAAGAATATAAGCATTGTTCCAATACCAAGATCTCTTATCAAACATTGCATTTCCATAGTCCCCAATAATAGGCTTTTCCTTAAATCGTAGGGTTTCTCCAGGTTCTAACATTTTCGTAGCTTTATTGTATTTCCTCCCTGCAATTCTAAATGGAGTACCTATCAAGATTCCGTGAGGAATTTTTCTTCCCTTATTAGCCCACATTACCGCATCTTCACTAAGTAGTTTTTGTTGGAAAAGGAAATCTTCTATATACGCAACATCACTCCCTGTGTTTGTTATCTCACACCCAACATAAATATTCTCTCCAACAAGATAGGTGGTTTTATCACTATAAATGTGCATTTTTACAATTGATAGAAATAAGAAAAACACATCTACCTCACTTTTCTCCTTTTACAGTGAGTGAGCATAAATATTCAAGTTTTATTCCTTTGAAGGTGAATATGTTAAACCTTGTATTCTCCTTTCTACCAACCTTTTTAAATTGTCATAATGTCAAGGTCCGGGCTGGATTTTACTTGACTATCCTGAGATGAATTGGATAAGATTTCTTAAGGTCCATCTTTCACCCCCTTGTTGGGGATTAACTTACTGGGTCAGCCTGAAGTCAAAGTACATGGTCACCCAGACAGCAACAGGTTTATCCCTCTGCATTGCTGGGTGGAACTTCAGGTGTTTATAAGCCTTCTTTGCTGCCTCATCAAGGGCAGGATAAACACCCTTTGTTACTATTACCTTTCTTACATTCCCCTCTTTATCAACCCAGAGTTTAAGCCACACCCTGCCTTCAATCCCCAGTTTTCTTGCAATTTCAGGATACTCCACCATGTTTTTTACCTGTTCAAGGTTTATGGGCTCAGGTGCCCTGTCATATGGTACAAAGTCTGGTGGAGGAAGGTCAACATCTGACTCCTTTTCAAATCCTGTAAAGTCTGTCTTTTCTATTGTCTCCTGCTGAACTTCCTCATCAGACTGTGCAGCCACAGGGAGTTTGGGCTTTGGAGGTGGAGGTGGTTCAACTATGTTCTTCAACTGGGGTGGAAGCTTCTCAACCTTCACAGTGGGTGTGAAATTGGGCTTATACGCCTTCACCTCCGTCTTGGGAACCAGAAGGAAGGCAAGGATAAAGCCCACGAGGGTTATAAGGATTCCAACTCTCAGGTGTATGGGATAGTACTCCTTAATATCCATTCTATCACCCCCTCTTCTTCTCTGCGGCAAGGGAAACCTTTAATACATCAGCATTCACAAGGCGGTCAAAAACAGCCTCAACATCCCTGTACTTTGCTCCCCTGTCGCATTGAACAGAAATAATGATGTCAGGGTTTATCTGTTTTTTCTTCTGCATAATGGGTGTAATTCTCTCTAATGGTACAAAGGCATCATCAATTGAGATAAGCCCGTCTTCACTTATCCATATGTGAACAAGGTTCTTTGATGGTATCTTCTTTGCTGCCTCTGCCTTTGGAAGGATAATCTTCAAACCTGTTTCAGCCCTGAATGTGGTACTTACCATGAAGAAGATTATCAGAAGAAAGGCAATGTCCGATGTTGATGCAGATGGTATAACAGGTGCTTCACGTTCCCTGAACTTTATCTTCATAATACACCTCTACTTGTTGGGCACAAGGCTTATCCTTTCAGCATTGGCAAGCCTCAATTTATCAAACACTGTTATCATGTATTCGTATTTTGCATCAGGGTCTGTCTTAATGGAGAAGATTAACTCTGGATTCTCAACAAGCATCTTCCTTGCCGTGCTGGTGAGGTCTGCAAGATCAACAGGTTCACCATTTACCCTAACATTCCCTTCTTTTGTAACAAAGACCTTTGCAATGTTCTTTGATTTAACCTTGACCTCTTCACCCTTTTCTGGAAGCATAATCTGAAGACCCATCTCATTGGAAAACACGGTTGAAACCATGAAGAAGATTATGAGGAGGAAGGCTATATCCCCCATTGATGCCGTGGGTATTTCAGCCTTGGGGTTACTCCTCTTTTTTAATCCTTTCATTTATGCCTCCATCAAAGTCTCAATTATAAGTGAAGCAGCCTCCTCCATTGACCTTGCATAAGCATTCACCTTTTGTGAAAAGTATGTGTGTGCTGCTGCTGTGGGAACAGCAACAATAAGACCAAACTGTGTGGTTATAAGTGCCTCTGATATACCTGATGCCACGAGTGTTGGTTCAACTGTTCCAGCAAGTGCAATGGCGTTGAATGCACGAATCATTCCTGAAACCGTTCCAAGGAACCCTAACATCGGAGAGAGTGTTGTAACAGCAGAAAGAACAGCCATACCTCTATCAAGGAATGCAAGTTCTGTTGTTGCTGCAGCAGATAAAGCCTCTTCAAGTATTGCCTTATCCTTACCGACTTCCTTATATTTTACAAGGGTTGGTTCAAGAATTCTTGCAATAGGGCTTCTACTTGACTTACAATACTTTAATGCAGCATCAACCCCACCCTTCTTTAATTTTTTAACCACATTCTCTGTAAACTTCTTTGGGTCCACACCAGCCCTTGCAAATGTAATAAACCTCTCAATGATATAGGCTATGCCTATAAGAGCGGCAATAAGAATTGGCCACATAAAGGGTCCGCCATTAAGATACCACTCAATCAATCCACGCATCATACCTCCTTTTTGTTTGTTTTTCTTAATTTAATAACCAAAAAACCTATGTCAACCCTATCTTCTCAGCCAGGCAAAATAGATTCCACTGCCTAAAAGGCCAAGAACTCCTGCAAGGAATATAGTCCACGCCTCAAACGACTTCATCTGAAGCATCCCAATTATCAATGGGAAAAGGTCTCCAGGGTCTGCGTGGGAGAGAAGCATACCAAAGTTGAAAATCCTGTAAATATGAAGGATTGCGGCAATCAACAGAACAATGCCACCAATAATAGGGAATACCCATATTCCCTTTTTCCCAATCAAGATAAGTATCTTTTTGATTATTCCACCGTATATCAAAAGGGATACGGTTAAAAGCAGCGTACCAAGAACAAATATCATTTCAAGGGGTACATTTATCCTCATGCCTCACCTCACTTTTTGTAAACAACCCTTCTAAAGTTAAGTGCTCCAATCAAAGACAGTATTCCTGAAAGGAAGAACAAACCATAGGCAATCCCTGCCTCTGTAATCCCCATTTTCAGTTTTCCAGCAACTATGCTTGAGTATAACATTATTATTGCAAAAACAAGGATACCAGAGGGTGCAACCATTATAAACTGCCATCCTGTGTTCTTTCTTAAAACCATCTCATATCTCTTGGCAATCACTCCAAACAGAATAAATGTTATCCACAGAAGAATGGCTGCTATTATCATAACAAGGCTACTAACAAGACCCAGATTAACAATCTCTTGTGGAAAGGCACTTTTTGACAGAAGTATAAAAACCATATCACCCCTCCTTGATTAAGGTAAGCATTTCTTCTTTCATTTTTTCAGCCCTGGACGGACCAATAAGCATTCCTGCTGCTTTCTCAAAACCAACAATAAATTCCATCACAGTATCCATTGTAAGGCTATCTTCCTTTATTTCAAGATCCTCAAGTGTATTATTGAAGACATCCTCAGCAAAATCCCCAAGGTGTGAAATAGCAATCTCTTTGAGTTTCTGTAGGATATCAGGCGAGAGGAGCACAACCTCCTCTTTCATTTCTTCAATTGGTGGCGCCTCAACAACTTCTTCCTTTTCCTCTTTTACCTTCCCTGCAACCTCATAATAAACCCTCAAACCCTCTTCAAGGGGAAGGGAATATGGAAGCACCATACCGTGTATCTCTTTCCCCTTAAATATCAGAAGTATATACTCATTTTCTCCGTCTATTGTAAGGTATCTGAATGGAATTACTCCAAGTGCATTCAATGTTTGTTTTAACACAAGGGATACCCTCTGAAGGATTTCATCGGGTTTTTCCACATCACCAATCAAAACATTGTTAGGTCCAATAACGAAACAGGCCCTTGCAGAGGTTTTTTCTTTTAAAAGATTGACATCTATCATTTCTTTTCTCCACTGAGTTTTTCAATTACAGTATGTACCCTGCGTTTTGCCTCATCGCTTCCAAACTCCTTTATGGCTTCCTTGACTATAAAGTCAAGGAGCAACTTCATATATTTATTCACCTCTTCTTTTGTAAGCCCCTTTGCGCCTTTTACATTCATCTCAAGCCCGTCAACCACAAGGAGTTCAGAAAACTTATTTTCCCTATCAAGCGCTATAGCTGCCCTGGATACAAGTCCACTCCACTTTTCAGGGTCTGAACCCTTTGAAAATTCTTCAAGCAATAAACTGATCTGTCTTGCTTTACCCTTGAAAACCCTTAGTACAGCAGGGTCTCCTGTAATATCCTCTTCTTCAAGAATGGCCTTTATATCATCTATGGTTTTATCCTTCAACTCCTCCATAATACAACCAAGGTAGTGTTCCTGGAATCTAAAGATCACAATCTTATCCTTACCTTCTATCTTGATTTCTTTGTATGGGTAATTGTTGAATGACTTGGCAATTATATCAGAGGCAGAACCTATGAATGCAACAATCTCATCTATATTCCCTGGTGTTATACCACCACTATGGATAAGACTTCCATCTTCCGAATTAACATATGCAAAACCTATAACACCCTCTATCTGGAGTAATTTTTTTAATCTCTCACCTTGCTCCATCTACCGCCTTCCATTTCTTTTTAACAATTATTTTCCCAAGAAGTTCTTCTGCCTTATCCTTCAACTCCTGCAGTGTTCCATTGAACCATTCTTTCAATCTATCTGGGGGAATATCCATCTCTTTATTTGTTATAAGAACATCTGTTCCAGCAATTGAGAGGTAATTACTGAGCCCACCTTCATCAAGTTTTTTCTTTATTATATCAATCCATGGGCCTTCACCAAATTCCTTAAGGAACACCTTAAGTTTCTGTGTACCTTCCTTTATGATTCTTTCCTTCTCTTTAGGATCATAAATCAAACCCTCCTTAAAAAGCCATACAATTAAACGCATAGCCTCTGATTTTTCAAAACCACTCTCAGTGATTATCTGCTTCAGGCTTCTCTTTCCATCAACAAGTATAAGTATCTTCCAGTGGTTTTTCTTCATCTCTATCTTTTCTTTTGACGGAGTTTTTGTGGATTTTGCAGGAACAGTGTCAAGGGGTGGAAGTTCCTTCATCACCTCCTCTATTTCAGCCTTTCTCCTCTCTATTTCTTGAAACAGTTCAGCAAGTGGGCTTGAAACTGTATTCTTGGGTGCCTTTTCATCTGTATAAAAAGTGAACTCGCCCTCTTCCTTCATGGCAAGTGTATAGAATGCATCAAGTCCTTCAAGTTCAGAGGTCTTTGCATGAACAACATTGCCATCATGGAAGTAAACGCTTCCACCACCCATGTCCAGCCTTCCAGTTTTTTTGAATCTGGAAAGAAGGTACATGACCTCTTCTGGTGAAAAATATGTCAGATTGCCCCTGAGTGCTGCTGGCATAAAATTATCTTAAAGAAACAGAGGGATTTGTCAAGTCTATTTTTTACATGGATATTGATAAAATGGTGCTTTTTGGTGAATATCTTAATCTCCCAATAAATTCCAATCATGTCGCACTTGACCTGAAGTACTCTCTCCAGTCAATCTGTGTTACCTGTATAACATTCCCATCATGGTCGGAAAAAAGTATTATCCTCCCTCCCCACTGTGTATCTTCTGGACTTTTCAATATGTTAACACCATTATCCACAAGTATTTTCTCCATCCCTTCCAGGTCCTCAACCAGAAAGTTAATACACGGTTCACCTTTGCGCTTTTTAAGGTCACTCACAGTCAGTGTAATATCCCATATTCTTTTCATCATTCTACACCTCCTTTTTTAATATTGAAAACCTTTTTATCCTTCAATAATACCCTTTACTTCTTTTATCAGCCTTTCTATCCTGAACACCTCCCTGTATCTTTTCAAGCCTTTCCCCCTTAATGTTTCGTAGAATGCCTTATCTGTCAGAAGTTGCTTAACATGGTATCTTACTGCATCATAATCTTTGAAGTTCACAAGAATTCCTGCATCACCAACAACCTCTTTAATTGCCCCAATATCATGTGCAATAACAGGGATTCCCAGAGCCATTGCCTCAACAATAACCCTTCCGAATGGTTCTGGCTTTTCTGGCATGTGGATTAACAGGTCAAATCCTGAAAAATAATCATATACATTATCTCTCCATCCGAGGATTTTT